>CAYUYN010000051.1:0-16982 GCA_964449185.1 uncultured Anaerolineales bacterium
TGGCCCGCCCTGCCCGAGGCCGGCGATGCCCGCGCGCTGGCCCGCAGTCTGGCCAACAACCCGCTCCTGGCGCGTCTGCGCCAACTGACCGGCGTCGAGAGCATTCCAGACGTCGCCGACGACCCAACCGTGGTGCCCGAACACACCGCGTGGCTGGGCGGCGGCGCGCAGAGCCTCACCTTCCTGCCGCTCGCCGCCGAAGGCCAAACCCTGGGCTGGGTGGCGCTTGGCCACCGCGAAGCCCACAAGCAGCTGGCGCCGGCTGAACTGGAACTGGCGCAGTCGATTGTGGCCCTGGCGGCCGCGGCGGTCCAGGAAGCCCTGCTCTATTACCGCTCTCAGCAACTGCTGAGCGAGCAGGCCACCATCAATCAAATTAGCCGCGCGGCTAGCCAGGCGCTCGACCTCACCCAGCTGGCGGAGGTCTTGCGCGCCCAACTGGACGCGTGGCTGGCGCCGCAGGGCCTGCAGCTGGCCCTGTATGATGAGACGCGCAACGAGGTTAGCTTCGCTCTGTCGGTCGAGAACGGCCAAGCCCAGCCGGGCGGCGCGCGCGCGCCCGAAGGCCTGCTGCGCCACTTGCTCCAGACGCAACAGCCGCTGCTGCTGACCGGCGATGTGCCGGCCCAACTGCGCGAGCTAAACCTGCCGCCCGACACGCTCGGCGCGACCCGCCAATACGCGGCGGCTCCGCTGCGGCTGGGCGAGAAGCTGTTGGGCGTGTTGGCGCTGAGCGATCCCGCGACGGCGCTCACCGACAGCCATCAGCGCGTGCTGAATGCCGTGGCCGCGCAGTTGGCCGTCACGCTGGAGAACGCGCGCCTGTACGCCGACAGCCTGCGGCGCATCCACGAGCTGGAAGAAGAAAACGCCCGGCGCGCGCAGCAACTGGTCGAGCAGACCACTATTCAGCAGCTCAGCCGCGGCCTCAGCCGCTCCCTGGACCTCAAGCTGGTGTGGGACAGCCTGCGCCTGCAAATGGAAGCGTGGCTGTCCCCGCGCAGCCTGCACCTGGCCCTGTACGACGAGACCCGCCACGAGGCCAGCTTTCCGCTGGCCGTGGAAGACGGCCGTGCCCAAAACCTAAAGCCGCGCGCACCCGAAGGCG
Source organism: uncultured Anaerolineales bacterium (assembly GCA_964449185.1). GTDB lineage: Bacteria > Chloroflexota > Anaerolineae > Anaerolineales > UBA6663 > CAYUYN01. The sequence continues at coordinate 1,109 of CAYUYN010000051.1, forward strand.
TGCTGCGGCATGTGCTCCAGACCGAGCAGCCCTTGCTGCTGACCGGTGATGTCCCCGCCCAATTGCAGGCCCTGGAATTGCCGGCCGCGGCCGCGGGCCAGGCCCGCAGCTACCTGGCCGTGCCCCTGCGCACCGGCGACCGGGTGTTGGGCGTGCTGTCGCTGGCCGACCCCGCCAGCGGCGCTGAGCTGAACGACAGTCACCAGCGCATCTTGCTGGCGCTGGCCGACCAGTTGGCCCCGGTGGTGGACAATGCGCGGCTGCACATCCAGGCGCGCCAGGCCCTGCTGGCGGCGCAGGCCCGCGCTGGGCAGATGGCGCTGGTGAGCGAGGCGGCCGAGGTCATCGGCGCGGCCTATCGCGTCGAGGAGGTGGTGGACCTGGCCCTGGGCCAGCTGCCGCGGCTGCTGCCCTATGCCCGCGCCACTTTTTGGCAGCTAGTCGTCACGGACTCCCCCACCCCCGCTGATGAGCCAGCCCGCTGGCAGCCGGTGGCCACCCGCAGCGCGAACGGCGCCGGCAACGATGCCGGTGCCGCGCCCCTGCCCGCCTCACTCGCGGCGGAGCTAGCGGGTCTCTGTCTCCCGCTGCTGATTGCTGATGCCGGGCGCGACGAGCGCCTGGGCGACGAGCACCTGGGCAGCGAGGCCCGCGCCTGGCTGGGCTTGCCCCTTGTGAGCCAGGATGAGGTGCTGGGCGCGCTGGTGGTCGAAAGCCCCGCCGGCCAAACCTACGACACCGCCGATCTGCCCGCGCTGGAACGCTTTGCCCGCGGCACGGCACTGGCCCTGGACAGTGCCCGCCGCTACGAAGACACCGTGCGCCGCAGCCGCGCCTGGGAAACCCGGGCCAGCGTGCTGCAGCACCTCGGCGTCGATCTCAACGCGGCCCTGGAGCTGGAGAAGCTGCTGCCCGTACAGCTGCGCCTGCTGGCCGCCGCCCTGGAGGCCGATGTGGCCGGCGTGCTCGTCTTTGATGAGCAGGCGGCCTCCACCGCCGACCCGACCCAACCCAAATTGCTGGCCCACGCCCGCTACCCGCTGGCCGACGACGCTCTGCCCCCCGCCGCCAGCGCCGAAGCCCTGGCCGGCAGCCTGATGGTGGAATGGCTGACGCACGCCGAGACCCCCATCGCCATCAACGATCTGGCCGGCAATCGGCTGATCACGCCCGCCCAGGTGGGCTGGGTGGGCGAAGGGCTGAAGGCGGCTTTGTTCCTGCCCCTGATTGATGCCGGCCGTCCGATTGGCCTGGTGGGGTTGGGCTACCAATCCGCCCGCCGCGCCTTCACCCCGGCCGAGATCGACTTGGGCCAGGTGCTGGCGGCTCAGGCCGCGCCGGTGGTCAAGAATGCGCTGGTCTTTGAGGCCGCCCGCCGGCAGATGGACGAGCACACCGTGCTCCAGCAAGTGCTGCGCGCCGTCAGCCGCGCCGGGGATGTCTGGCAGTTGGCCGAGGCGGTCCACTCGCGCCTGGCGGCCTGGCTGGGCGCCGACAGCCTTTACCTGGCACTCTACGATGAAGAGCGCGACACCGTCACCTTCCCGGTCGTCGTCGACAACGGCCAGGCACGCGCGGTGGAAGCGCTCACCCCCGGCGGCGTGCTGCGCCACGTGCTCCAAAACCGGCACGCGCTGCGCCTGAGCGGCGAGGTGGCCTTGCAGGCGCGCGAGCTGGGCATCCCCTTGTCCCTGACCTCGCACCGGCCCCTGCGCTGGGGCGGCGACGCCGGCGAGGTGCTGTCGGCGCAGTCCTTCCTGGGCGTGCCCATCCTGCTCGGCGAGAGCGCCGTGGGCGTGCTGGCCATCGAGGCCGTGCAGTCGGCCGAGGCCTTCGATGTGCGGCACGAGCGCATTCTTTCGATCATCGCGGCGCAGGTGGCCGTCATGCTCGACAACACGCGCCTGTACCGCGAGACGCGCGAGGCCCTGGCCGCCGCGCAGGAGCGTGTCAGCCAGCTTGAGACGCTGACGGCCGCGCTGGGCGTCAGCGCCACGGTGCTGTACAGCGAGGACGTGGTCAAGGTGGCGCTGGATCAATTCCAGCGTGTCATCCCCAGCGATCAGATTGTCTATTGGCGGCGTGAGCCCAGCTCGGGCCGCGACCTGCGCTGGCGCATGGCCGGGGCCGGCGGCTACGCCCAGGTGGGCGGCGCCGGGCCCGACGCATTGCGCCAGGCGCTCTTCGCCGAGATCATCTCGTCGCGTCGCACCCTGGTCGTGCCCGACACCAGCCGCGACGCCCGCTTTGGACCTGGCGGGGGCGCGGGCCAGGCGTGGCTGGTGGTCCCTCTGCTCAACAAGGGCGAGGTGATGGGCCTGCTGGCGCTGGAAAAAGACGAAGCCAACGCCTATCACGCCAGCCATGCGCCCCTGGCGCAAATCCTGGCCGGCCAGGTGGCCGCGGCGCTGACCAATGCCGCGCAGTACGAAGAGAGTCTCCAGCGCGTGCTGGAGCTCGACGAGCGCGGTCGGCGGCTGGCCTTCCTCAACCGCTTTGCGGCCGAAGTGGGCAGCGGGCTGGACATGCGCACCACGCTACAGGTAACCCTCCAGGCGCTGGCCGAGACCCTGGGCATCGAGCAGGCCACCGCAGCCGTCTTCGACGAGGCGCAGAACACCGTGCTCGCCCTGGAACACTACCCCGAGACCCAGGGCGCGCAGGCGCTGCTGGCCGGCTTCTCGCTCTCGGGCAGCTTCCTGCGCGACCGCCTGCAGGACACGCACGCGCCCATCGCCGTCGAAGACGTCACGGCGCTGGAGGCCAACTCGCGACTGCGCCAGGCCGATTGGATCGGCCGCAACGTCAAGGCCGCCATGTTCCTGCCGCTGGTGCAGGCCGGCAAGCTCATCGGCGTGGTGGGCCTCGGCCAAAGCGAGGCGGGCCGGCGCTTTACCTCCAACGAAATGGAATTAGCCATGGCGCTGGCCAACCAGGCCGCCACCGCCGTGCAGAACGTGGTGCTGTTCGACAAGACCCAGCAGCGCCTCGGCGAACAGGCCACCATCAACCAAGTCAACCGCGCTCTGGGCCGCGCGCTGGACCTGACCCAGCTCTTTGCCATGGTGCGCGCCCAGTTGCAGGACTGGGTCGGCCCCGAGCGGATGTACCTGGGTGTCTACGATGCCCAGCGCAATGAGGTCAGCTTCCCGCTGGCCATCGAAGCGGGCGAGCCGGTCACCCTCACGCCGCGCGCGCCCACGGGGCTCGTGCGCCACCTGCTCCAGAACCAGCCGCCCGTGCGCCTCAATGGCGAGGTCGCTCAGCAGCTTAAGGACCTGGGCCTGTTTGTCAGCGGCCTGGGCCATAGCGTGGGCCTGGATGATCTGGCCGCCATCACCGCCTGCCTGGGCGTGCCCCTGGCCGCCGGCGACAAGGTCGTCGGTCTGCTGCTGCTGGCCAGCCCTACGCGCACCGAGGCCTTCGACGAGAGCCACGAGCGCATCCTCACCGCGCTGGCGCCGCAGATCGCCGTCTCGATTGAGACCACGCGGCAGTATGACCAGGCCCGCCAGGCCGGCGCCGCTGCCCAGGCACGCACCGCGCAGCTGACGGCCCTCACCGAGGCCACCAGCACGGTGGCCGCTGCCCTGCGCACCGACCAAGTTATCGCCCTCACGCTCGATCAACTGCAGCGCGTGCTGCCCTATGATCGCGTCACGTTCTGGCGGCGCGCCGGCTCCGACGGGCTGTGGCGTGTCGCCGCGGCGCGGCGCGCCGCGGCCACCGCTGAGGGCTACGTCGATGCGCCCGAGCGGCTTGGCCAAACCAGCGAGCTCAATGCCCCGCAGCACGACCCACTGGCCGAGGTCTACACCACCCGCAGCCTGATGGCCGTGCCCGACACCGCCCAGGACCCACGCTTCGCGGGCAACGGCAGCCGGCCCGGTTCGTGGCTGGGCCTGCCACTGGTGCACAAGGGCGAGGTGCAGGGCCTGCTGGCGTTGGAGAAGGCCGAAGCCAACACCTACACCACCGGCCTCATGCCCCTGGCGCAGGTCTTTGCCAACCAGGCCGCGGTGGCCCTGGCCAACGTCGGCCTGTACGAAGACAGCCTCCAGCGCGCCTATGAGCTGGACGAGCGCGCCGCGCTGATCAACCGCGTCTCGGAGGCGCTCAGCGCCAGCGTCGACCCCGACGAGATCCTCGGTATCGCCCTCGCGGCTTTGGCCGAGGCGGTGCCGCTGGCACTGGCCAGCGTCATCGTCTTTGACGAGGCGCGGCCCAGCGGGCGCGCCCGCACCACCGCCCACTACCCGGCCAACCGGCCGGCGCCGGCCGGCGGCCTGCCCCTGACCTCCAACCTGCTGCTCAACCAGCTGCGCGAGACCCTGCGGCCCGTCGCCGTACAGTCGGTGGCCGCCGAAACCCTGCTGCAAGCCGATCACTACGAGTGGGTCGGCGCCGGCCTGCAGGCGGCGCTGTTCCTGCCGCTGGTCATGGCCCGCAGCGTCATCGGCGTCATCGGCCTGGGCCAGGTGGAGTCCGCGCGCGGCTACACCACGGCCGAGATCAACCTGGCCATGACCCTGGCGAATCAAACCGCCGTGGCCGTGCACAATGCGCGTCTGTATCGCCAGACCCAGCGTCGGCTCATGGAGCTGGCGCACATCTCGCAGACTGGCCGCGCGATTGGCCAGACGGTCGACGTGCGCCAGCTTTACGACACCGTCCGCACGCAGGTGGAGGTGGCGCTGCGCGCCGACAGCCTCTACCTGGCGCTGTACGACGCCACCCGCGACGAGGTCTCGTTCCCCATCCTGGTCGAGAACGGCAAGTCTCTCCCGGTGGCCCCGCACCGGCCCGATCCGCTGGTGCGGCACATCCTCGACACGGGCCGGTCCCTGCTGCTCAACGGCGGGGTCGAACAGAAGCTGGCGGAACTGGGCCTGTGGCCGCGGGGCACAACCGCTGCGCCGCCGGCCAGCCTGCCCCTCACGGCCAAGGCCTACCTGGGTGTGCCCCTGCTCTTGGGCGATCGCGTCGCGGGCGTGCTGGCCGTGCAGGACTACAAGCGCACCTACGGCCTCACCGACAAACACGAGCGCAGCCTGGTCAGCATCGCGGCGCCCATCGCGGCCGCCGTGGATGGCGCGCGCATGTACGAGGCCAGCGCCCAGCGGGCTTTGGCGCTCGACGCGCGCTCGGCCCTGTTGGGCCGCATGTCGGCCGAACTGGGCGACCTGCCCGACCTGCCGCGCGCGCTGTATTTCATCGCCCAGGTGCTCACCGAGACCCTGGTGGCTGACGTAGGCGCGGCCATCGTCTTCGACGATACCGCCGAGTCCCTGCGCGCCCTCGCGGCCGCGCGCTATCCCGACGTGAGCCAGGGCGTCGCGACCAATTTCCTGACCGAGAGCCCCGTCGCCCAGCAACTGCTATCGACTCTGGCGCCCATCACCTTGGAAGAGTTGACCCCCGACATCGACCAGCAGCGCGCATTCACGGCGTGGCTGGCCGAGGGCGTGCAGTCGGCGCTGTTTGTGCCCCTGCTCACCGGCGACCGGCTGGTGGGCCTGGTGGTCGTCGGCCAGCGCCTCCAAGCGCGGCAGTTCACCGCGGGCGAGGTGGAGCTGGCCCAGACCCTGGCCAACCAGGCCGCCGTGGCGGTCGCCAACGTTCGCCAGCAGCAGCAAATGCAGCCGCGCCTGCTCGCGCTGGCCACCATCAGCCGCGTGTGCCAGGCCGTCGGCGCCGCCACGACCTTGGAAGAACTGGCCCAGGCCATCCTGACGCACGTTGGCACGGCCCTGGAAGCCGAGACCCTGTACCTGGCGCTGTATGATGAAGCGCGTGGCGAGCTGACTTTCCCGCTGCTGTACGCCGCGGGCGAGACGCTCGCCAGCGGCCCGCAAGCGCCCGCCGGCCAACTGCAGTACCTGCTCACCCAGCGCACGTCCCTGGCGCTGGCCGGCAATGTGGCCGAGCAGCTCCAGAAGCTGGACAGCAGCTACGTGCCGGTGCATCCCTCGCTCGCGCCGCCGCAATCCTTCGTGGGCGTGCCCCTGGTGGTCAACGGCTGCCTGGTCGGGCTGCTGGCGGTCGAAGACCGTTACGAGCCCGGCCGCTTCAGCCCCATCCACGAAAACATCCTGGCCACGATCAGCGGCCCGGTCGGCGTGGCCGTCGAGCACCTCCGGCTCCAGGCCGAGCAGGCCCTGCGCGCCCGCGAGCTGGCCGTGCTCAACCGCGTGTCGGCGGGCCTCATCGGCACCGTCGAGGCGCGCGACGTCCTCACGGTCACGCTGCGCGAGCTGGCCGCAAGTCTGAATGTCGCGCAATCCATGGCTTTCGTCGCGGCCGATGTCACCCGCCTCAGCGACACGCTGCAGGTGGTGCGCTATCCTGACCCGGCCATCGCGCCTGATCCAGCCCTGCTGCCCGAGGCTGTGTTGGGCAAGCTGCGCCAGGCGAGCAGCCCCGTCGTAATGGTCGAGACCAGCGCCCAATCCGGACCAACGCCGGTCGGCACGTCGCTGTGCCTGCCGCTCCGGCGCGGCGACGCCATCGTCGGCGCGGTGGTGCTGCCGCAGCGCGCCCAAGCGTTCACGCCCCAAGACATCGAGCTGGCCACCACCCTGGCCAACCAGGCGGCGCTCGCCATCGAAAACACGCGGCTGCTGAGCCAGTGGCAACAGGACAACCAAACAGCCCAGGTCCACGCCGCACGGTTTGACACCCTCACCGAACTGGCACAGCTCATCGCCGCCGCGCCGCGGGCCAGAGAGGTGATCAACCAGACGCTCGAGCAAGCGGCGCGTCTGCTGCCTTACGATGCGCTGGCCTTCTGGCGCTGGGAACCTGCGGCGGAGGCGGTGGAAGGCCAGGCGGCGGGCCAACTACAGTTGGTCGGGCTGCGCGGCCCCGAGAAGGCGAACGAGCGTCTGGGCGAGCGGCTGCCGCTCGACAAGGCGGGTCTGCTGGCCGACATCGTCAATAAGCGCAGCGTGGTGATCGTCGCCGACACCCTCCGGGAGCCGCGCTTCCGGCCCGAACCGAACACCACCACCCGCGCCTGGATGGGCATACCCCTGCTCCACCGGGGCGAGCTGCTGGGCGTGCTGGCCTTTGCCAAGGCCGAAGCCGAAGCCTACCCCGCGGACCTCGCGCCCCTGGCGCAGACCCTGGGCGGCTTTGTGGCCGCGGCCTATGCCAACGCCCGCCAGTACGAGCACTCGCTCGAGCAGATCGACAGCCTCGACACCGAGGCCCGGCGGCTGGCCCTGCTGCACCGCGTGCAGCAGGATGTGTTCCGCACCCTGCCTGTGCGGGAGGTCCTCCAGCGCTTGCTCAAGGAATTGGTGGACACCGTCGGGGCCGATCAGGCCGGCGCCCTGCTCTTTGACGGTGCCGAAGCGCAAGGCCGCGCCCTGCTGGTGCAGCATCCCGCGCAGGGCGAGGCCGGCACGGCCCCGACGGTGGCCGGCAACGCGCTCGTGGAGCGGCTGCGCCAGAACCCGGCCCCGTTCGTCGTGGAAGACACGGCCGCAGCCAAGATCGCAGCCGAACACACCGCCTGGGTTGGTCAGGGCATTCGCGCCGTATTGGTACTGCCCTTGCTGGCCGAGCAGCGTTGGATCGGCGTCATCGGCCTGGGTGCGCGCCACGCCCCGCATCACTTCGCCGGCCCCGAGATCGCGCTGGCGCAGGACCTGGCGCGCGCGCTGGCGGTCGGCGTGGAGAACGCGCGGCTGCATCACGCCGTGGAGACGCGGCTGGACGACCAAAACGCGCTGAATGACCTGGCACGCAGCTTGGGCCAGGTGACAGCGCTCGACCAGGTGCCGGCTATCCTGACCGGCTGGATCACCCGCACCGTGGCCGTCGACACGCTTTACCTGGCCGTGCTGGATGACAGCCACAAGGCCGTCAGCTTCCCGGTGCTGCACGAGACCGGCGCAGCCCGCGTGGTGGCCCCGCTGGCCCCGGCCGGCGTCATCCAGCACATCCTGCGCAGCGGGCAGCCCCTGGCGCTGGCCGGCGACCTCGGCCGCGAGCTGAAGACCCTGGGCCTGCCGCACAAGGGCAGCAAGGCCCAGCGCGAGGCCGGCGACCCCTCGGCCGCCAAGGCTTATCTCGGTCTGCCCCTGCTGCGCGGCGACCAAGCCGTGGGCGTGCTGGCGCTGGAAAAGCAGCAGCCAGAGCCCTTCACCGAGGGCCAGGTGCGCCTGCTCCAGGCTGCGGCCGCGCAAGTGTTGTTTACCCTCGAGCGGGTGCGCGCCACCGAACAGGCGCTGCAAAGCCGCAGCGCTGACCTGGCGGCGCTGACCGACCGCTACGCCGAAAGCACCGACCGGCTGCGGCAGATGGAGCAGCAGCTCCGCAGCCGGCAGGACAGCCTGCACCGCCTGCGCGCGCATGCCAGCGAGTTGGTCAAGACCCAGCCGCAGTGGGCCGGGTCTCAGGCGTTGGACGCCCTGCTCGGCCAGGAACTGCTGCTGGCCAGCCAGGCCCTGGGCGCCGACGCCGGCGCGCTGTACCTGCTCGAGGGCGCCGCGGCGGCCCCGCAGCCCCGCGCGGCCCATGGCCTCAACGGCAACCCGCCCGATCGTGACCAGCGCGCCCTCATCGCCACGGCGCTGGAGCGGCGCGAGACCGTGTTCGTCGATGATCTGTCAGCCGTTGCCGGCGCTTCTGTGGCGGCCCCGGCCAACGACAGCGATGTCGAGCCAGCCGAGACGACCCTGGTGCCAAGCGATAATGGCTATCACAGCGGCCTGGCCATTCCATTGCTGGCGGGCAATCAAGCCCTCGGCGGCCTGCTCTTTCTCAGCCGGCGGCCGGCGGCGTTCGACACCCAGCAGCTCCCGCTGGCGAGTGCGGCCGCCGCGCAGGTGACCCTTGCCCTGCAAAGCGAGGCGCTCAGCGCGGCCTGGCAGGCCCAGGCCGGCCCGCTGGCGCGCTGGCTGGCCGAAAGCGAGGCCGAGCGGGTGGACGACCTCAGCGCTGCCGTCGAGGCCGCGCTGACGCGCCGCGACCCAGTGGTGTCCACCCAGGCGCCCGAGCCGGTCGCGCCAACAACCACATCCGTGAACGTGCGGCCCGCGCCGGTGCTGCCCACCGTCAACCCGCCGCCGGTTGAGCCCGCGCCCCGCCCCGAAGCCGAGCCCGCCGTCGCCGCGCCCGGTTGGCCCCGGCGCATCACCATGCCGGTGGTCGCCCTGGCGGTGGTGGTCTGCCTGCTCGGCGTTTTGGCGGTCAGTGCCCGGCCGCTGGGTCAGGCCCTCGGCCTGTTTGGTGCCAACGCCACGCCTACCCAGAACAGCAGCCCAACGGCCATCCTGGTCAGCACTACCGCTGCGCCCGCCAATACCGCCGTCGTGCAGCCCAGCCAGACGGCCGAAAACACGCCCACCGCCACGGTCACCGCGGCGCCCAGCGACACGCCCCGGCCCACGGACACGCCGGCGCCAACCGTGTCGCCCACGCCCAGCCTGCCGCCGGGCGTCACCGCCCTGGCCACCGTGACCCTGTCGGAAGGCATCGCCGGCCGCCTGCGCGACGCGCCCAACGGCACCGTCATCGGCGGCGTGCCCGGCAACAGCCAGGTGCAGGTGCTCCAGGGCCGCGAAACGACCGATGACGGCAACGTATGGGTCGAAATCCGAGTGATCGACACCGGCCAGACGGGCTGGTTTGCCGAGAGCCTGCTGCGGTACGACACCCCGCCGGTCCAGTAAGTGAAAAAACGGGGTGTGAGAACGCGAAGTTCGCGCCCTCACACCCCGCTTCCAGCCCGCACAGCGCGGGTTGACCAGAATGGCTATCGCCTATAAGATAGCTCAGTTCTGTAGGACGCTAATATTGTGTAAGGGGCACACCGCAGGCAGCCAGGTTCACGGCTGCCTGTTGCATGGTTGTCACGCTGGCGCAGGCTGCGCTTGGTCAAAGGTTCAGGTTTGAAGCGGTATGTCTGCCATTCGGCGCTCTGGTGAAATTCAATCGTCGTCCAATGCCCTGCGGTGGGGCTTCTACCTGCTGATCGGCCTCTCGCTGGCGGGTCTGCTGTTGCGGGTGACGGCCCGCACCGCCGCGCTCGCGCAGGGCGCCACCCTGGCGACCGAAGCACCCACGTCCACCAGCGCGTTCCTGCCAGTGGCGGGCGGCACCCTGATCGCCAACACGCCCCTGCCCGCGGCGACGGCCACGCCGGAGATCATCAATACCCCGACGGCCACGCCCACCGAGACCCCCATCCCGGCCGCCACCCAGACCGCCCTGTACGTGGCCTCCTGCGCCCTGTACGACCAGATCGCGCCCGACCTGCTGACCTACGTGGACCGCAACGTGGAGCTGCCGCGCGACTTCGAGCCGGTTGACCTGGACATTGTGCCGCTGGAAACAGGCAACGTGGCCTTCAGGCCCATCCCGCTGCGCGCCGTGGTCCACCGGCCGCTGCTGGACATGCTGGATGCCATGAACCAGGCCGGGCTGAGCGTGTGGGTCATGTCGGGCTATCGCTCATACAGCGAGCAGTCGCTGGCCTTTGAGAAATGGCAGAAGCTGTACCCCGAACGCGCGCCCGACATCAGCGCGGTGCCGGGGCACAGCGAGCACCAGTTGGGCACGGCGGTGGACTTCAGCACGCCGTACATGGACGACCTGTACTCCGACTTCTTCCACGTGAACTTCAGCCAGACAGTCGAGGGCCAGTGGCTGCTGCGGCAGGCGGCTTACTACGGGTTCACGCTGTCTTATCCACCCTGGGCCATCGAGCAAACCGGCTACGCCTGGGAACCCTGGCACTTCCGGTATGTGGGCAGTCTCGCATTGGAACTTTACGCGCGGAATATCACGCTGACGCAGTATCTGCAGCAGTGCGCGCCGCATTGAGTCTTTATCAAAATTCTTTTGAATCAATCTCAGTCACAAGTCAACAGCTTGCTCATCATCGTCGCCATCCTGGCGGTTGTGGGAGGGCTGACCATCGTCGTCGTGACCGGTCCCAAGTCGTGGGAGCTAGGGCCCCGCCGCCTGGCTCCAAGGCCCGCAGCCCACGCTGACCCCCGTGCCGCCCAGCGCCACCCCGCCGCCCACGGGCACGCCCACCGCCACGTCCGTGCCCCCCACGGTCGCAGCCACGGCCACCCTGGGGCCTACGGCTACCTCAAGCCTGCCCAGCGAGACCGCGACGATTGACGGCTCGTCCACGCTCACGGCCACGGTGCCGTCGACGCCCGGACCGGTGATTACCTCCAACACCTTGCCCGAGGACGTCTATGGTCTGGCCGTGGTGAGCCTGACGGACGGCGCCACCTCGGCCCGCCTGCGCGACCTGCCCAACGGCGACCAAATTATCACCGCCGTGCCCCACGACACCAAGGTCACGGTGCTGTTCGGCCGGGTGGAGCTCGAAGGCACCCTGTGGGTGCAAGGGCGGCTCGAGGCAGGGACCGAGGGCTGGATGGCCGAGTGCCTGCTGCGGATAACGTCCGCCGGCCATAACCCGCCCGGCTGACCGGCCGCCAAGACAATCGAAAACGCCCCGCTCAGGCGGGGCGTTTTTGGTTGTGGTTGTGGTTGGCGCTACGCGCCCTGGATTTCGGCCAGGTACTTCTCGCGGTTGGCGGCGCGCGCCACCTTGCCGCTGCTCGTCTTCAGCACCCAGCGCGCCCCCACGACATGCACCACGCGCACCGCCACATCGCTGCCGCGGTTGACGCGCTGCCGAATGGCCTCGGCCACCTGTTGGCGCTCGGCCTCATCGTCGGTGTCCACCTCGGCCACCAACGCTACGTCTTCGGTGCCCAGGTCGGCGTTGAACAGGCCAAAGGCCACCACCCGCCCCGGATGCACGCCCGCCACCTCGCCGGCCAACGCTTCCAGGTCCTGCGGGTGGACGTTCTTGCCGCCGACGATGATCAGGTCCTTCTTGCGGCCGGTCACGTACAGCTCCCCGCCGGCCTGGTAGCCCATGTCCCCGGTGAGATACCAGCCCTCATGAAAGGCCTGTTCGCTGAGGTCGGCGCGGTGGTAGTAGCCGCTGAGCAGGCAGTCACTGCGCAGCGTAATCTCGCCCACCTGCCGCTCGGGCGCCTCGCGGCGCTGCTCGTCGACCACGCGTATTTCGGTATTGGCCAACGGACGGCCCGCCGACAACATTTTGATCGTCTCGCCCGCGGCGGCCGGCCGCGCCACGTTGTCGCTAATCAGCGCGCGCCGATCCACCTCATCCACGGTCACGGGTGAATCGATGCCGCCCTGCGTCACCGCAAAGACATTCTCGGCCATCGCATAGCACGTGGCCAGCGCCCGCGCCGGCAGGCCATACGGCGCGAAGCGTTCCTGAAAGGCGGCGTGGCTCTCCCAGCGCATGGGCTCGGAACAGTTGATCACGGCGCGCCAGCTTGACAGGTCCACGCCTGCCAGGTCGCGGTCGCGCACCTTCTGCGCGCAGAAGTTAAAGGCGAAGTTGGGCAGCCAGGTGAGCGTGCCCCGGTAGCGCGCCACCGCCTGCACCAGGCGATAGGGCGCGCGCACCCAGTCGAAGGGCGACATGAGCACCAGCGGCACCCGCTGCACGACGGGCATGACGAAGCCCGCGATCAGGCCCATATCGTGATACAGCGGCAGCCAGCTGACGATCACGTCCTCGGCCGCCAGGTGGATGGCGCCGGCGTAGCACTCGAGCTGGTTGAGCACGGCCCGGTGCGACAGCGCCACGCCCTTCTGCAATCCGGTGGTGCCGGAGGAGTGCTGGAGCAGCAGCATGTCTTCGGGCGCGCGCGCCAGGCCGGCCCAGCCCTCGGGCGTGGCCTCCAGCGCCGGCTGCACCTCGGACGACAGCAGCACCGCGCGCACCGGCGAGGCCGCCATGCCCGCCAGGGCGCCAGTGACCTCGGCCGCAAACTCCGGGTACGTCACGATGCCGGCCGGGCGCGTGATCGCCACCAGCGCGGCCAGCTCCTGCCGGTAGCGCTCGGGCGCCAGCTTCTCGGTCAGGAACGGCATGATCGAGGGCACCACCCCATACAGGATGGCGCCCCAGAAGGCATACACCAGGGCCTCGCCATGTTGGAGGATGAGCACCACCACCTCGCCCGGCTGCAGCCCGGCCGCCGCGTAGGCGCGCGCATAGCCGGCCGCGCCTGCCAGCAGGCCGCGATACGTCACGGTCTGGTCGGGCTGGCGTGCCTGCAGCAGGTGCAGGGCCGGGCGGTCGGGCGCCTGCGCAAAGCTCGCGCACAGGCGCGCGGTCAGGGTCGGGCCGGAAGCGGTCATGCGCTACGCCTGGCGCTGCGCGATGAGGTCGGCCAGTTGGCCCAGCGTGTCGAAGGCGCCGGCGTTCAGCTCCGAGTCGTCGAGGCGCACGCCAAAGCGCTCCTCGACAAACATTGACAGGTCCACCAGGCTGAAGGAATCAATCAGCCCGCTGGAGATCAGGGGCTCATCCGCCCGCAGGACGCGCTTCGGCTGCTTGAGGATCTGCGCGGCCACGTACTGCCCCAGGGCGTCGGTCGTTTCGTTCGTCATGGAAGCTCCTTAATGAGGTCCCCCACCCGTTCCGCCAGTTGGGCCGACCCGGCCGGCGTGAGGTGGATGGCGCTGTCGGTATATTCGCTGGACGGCACGGCGTCCCATAAGTCCACGTAGGTCCAACCCCTCTGCGCGGCTTCGGCCGTCATCAGGCGGCGGTAGCCGTCATAGGCCCAGCGCGGGTAGAAGAAATTGTACCGAAGGTCGCTGTTTTCCCCCTGGCTGACAAACATCGGCTCGTTGACGAAGAGCAGCGGGGTGTCGCCGGCCTCCGCCACGCCCCCCGCCAGCACGTCCAGCGCCAGGTCTTGCGCACGCAGCTCGGGCCCGGTCAGGCCGTGGAAGGTCGTATCGGCCGGCAGGTCTTCCATGCGCGGGGTAAAGGTCTCGGGAATGTCCTGGTCGATGCCGGTGGCCGCCCACGGCACGCCGTACAGCTGCAGCCGCAGCAGGTCGGCCAGGGCGCGCCGCCGCCCCAGCAGGGTGCGGTCCCACAGCGAAGGGTCCACCAGGCTGGGATCATGCGGGTCCAGGCGCAGCCCGTGCCGCGCGATGAGCGCGCGCACCTCGGCGGCGTTGTTCTGCACCAGGGGCGGGAATAACTGCTTATCGGCGGGCAGCGACTCGAGCGTGACCATCCAGATGATCAGGTCAGGCGCATACGGTTTCAGCCGCGAGAGCAGCAGCAGGTCCTTGGTCGCCGACAGGATCGGATAGCCCAGGTTGTACACGCGCACGCGCCGGCCGTCGTCCAGGCGCTGGCCCGCGGCATTCATATATGCGCTGAGGGTGTCTTCCGCCGGCAGCAGGAACCCCCACACCGACGAGTCGCCCATGACCACCACGCGGTACTCGTCGGCCGCCTTGGGCCGCGCGATCTCGTGCGAGGCCAGCATGGCGTCCAGATTGAACAGGCTGAGGTTGTAAGCGCGCGCGGGGTTCTCGCCGTATGGCAGCCGCGCGCGGCCCGGCAGCAGCACGTTGTAGGCCGAGACCCGCCCCAGCGCCGGCAGCGGGTCCACCAGCGCCAGCAGCACATTGACGAGCGCCAACAGCAGGACGGCCTTGATGACCACATTGCGCAAAAAGTGCGCGGGCGAGCGGGTGGGGACGGGCGCTGGCGCGACTGACATGGGGCTACCGTCCCAACAGCCGCGCGAACACGCCCAGCGCCAAGCCCAGGCTCGGCAGCGCAAACCACACCCAGCCCAGCGCCACGTAGTGAAACGTCAGCAGCACGCCCAGCAGGTGCGCGGCGCGCTTGAGGCGCGGCCGGCTGTCGAACAGGGCCAAGTGTGGTTTAGTGAAGTCGGCCCAGCGGTTGTGCACGAACAGACCGAGGCCGTGCCATAGGCCCCAGACCACAAAGTTCCAGGTGACCCCGTGCCACAAGCCGATGAGGAGCATGATGACCATCTGCCCGATAAAGATGATGGCCGCCGGCGGCAGGGGCCGTGACCGCAGGGCGCGCGTGAGCGGGTTGAAAACGTAGGCGCGGAACCACTGCGCCAGGGTGATGTGCCAGCTATTCCAGAAGACCGTCAGATTCTGCCGCTGGTAGGGCCGGTCAAAGTTCTCCGGCAGCTTGATGCCAAAGAATCGGCCCAGCCCAATGGCAATGTCGGTATAGCCGCTGAAGTCCAGGTACAACCGCCACGCATAGGCATACAGCAGCACCCACAGCCACAGGGTCGAGCGGGCCTGCTCGGCGTTGGCGGCGTTGAGCGCCACCAGGGCCAGGCTGTCGGCCAGCACAAACTTTTTGAAGACACCCAGCGCCAGGCGTTCGCCGCCGGCCAGGGCTTCCGCCGCCGTCAGGCTAAAGGGCTGCCGGCAGTCTTTGACGAAACGCTCCAACCGGTCGATGGGACCGGCCGTGTAAGCCGGAAAGAACAGCGCGTAGGTGATGAACTCGCGCAGCGAGACGTTGGGCAGCCGGCCGCTGGCCCGGTCGCGCAGCACGTGGATGAGGCGGAAAGCCACGTAGGAAAAGCCCAGCCAGCGCAGGTCCAGCGCGCTGGCCAGCGTGGGGTCCAGGCCGCCGGCGGCGCGCAGCCCGGCGCTGGCCGCCAGGCTCAGCGCCGGCGTCTTGAGAACCACCAGCAGCGCCAGCACCACCACCACCCCCAGGCCCCACAGGCGGCGTCCGGCCCGCACCCGCCACAGCAGCGCGGCCACCCCCACCACCAGCGCCAGCCCAACCGCTACATTCAGGATGGCCGGCGGGCGGGCCGGCGTGAGACAGCACACCGGCCCCAGGTAGCGCAGCAGGCCAATCAGCAGCACCAGCCCCACCACCAGCCCGGCCGTCAGCCCATCCGCCCGCGTGCCGTTAGCTGGCGCAACGGGCGTGGGTGCCGCCGCGCTGAGGCTCGCACTTGCGGGCCGGGCCGGGGCC
>CAYUYN010000052.1:0-16644 GCA_964449185.1 uncultured Anaerolineales bacterium
GCCCGAGGTCGGCCGCAGGATGGAGGTGAGCATGCGCACCGTGGTGGTCTTGCCGGCACCGTTGGGGCCCAACAGCGCCAGGACTTCGCCCTCGGGCACTACCAGGCTGACGCGGTCGACCGCCGGGAAGGCGTCGAAACGCTTGGTCAGTTCGTGAGTTTCAATCATGGATTGTCGACAGAACTACCCGGCCTCGCGCGCCTGCAGCTCGTGCCGCCGCACCCGCCGATGCCGCTGCATCAGGAAGTAGCCGGCCACCACGATGAGCACCAGCATCAAGGTCTGGTTGGCGTTGATGCCCAGGATCTGCGAGCTGTCCAAACGCAAGAACTCCAACAGGAAGCGCAGCGCGGGGTACAGGATGAGGTAGACCAGGAACAGGTCGCCGTTCTTCAGCCGGTCGCCAAAGCGGCGGGCGATGTAGAGCAGCGCCAGCATGATGAATAAGCTGCCGATGGACTCGTACAGGAAGACGGGGTGAAACTTTAGCGCCGGATCGGTGAAGCCGGGCACGCGGTTGAGCGGATCGATGCTGATGGCCCACGGCCAGGTGGTGGGCGCGCCATACAGCTCCTGGTTGACATAGTTGCCCCAACGGCCAATGGCCTGCCCCAGCGCCAGGCCAGGCGCGGCCATGTCGGCCCACTTCGCAAAGTTCAGCTTGTGGCGCCGCGTGAACAGATACAGGCCCAGCATGCCGCCCGCCACCGCGCCCGGAATGCCCAGGCCGCCGTTCCACACCGCCAGGGCATCCAGCGGATGGGTCAGGTAATACATCGTCGTGATGCCATTGTCCACCATGCTGGGCGGCGGGGTGAAGATGTGCCACAGCCGCGCCCCGACGATGCCGCCAATGAGCGCCCAGATAATGGCGTCCCAAACATAGTCGGGGTTCTCGCCGCGGCGCCGCGCCTCCAGCGAGGTCAGGTAGCCGCCCAGAAACGCGCCCGTGACCAGGATCAGGCCGTAGTAGCGCAGGTAGAGCAGGCTGCCCAGGTGAATGCCATATTGGTCAAACGTCATGACTACTCCTTCACCAGCTTCGGTTCAACCAGGGCGTTCAGTCCAGCACCTGCGGTGTGGGCAGGTGTGAACACCCCTGCTTGCTGCGCGCCTGCCGCCGCACGTACAGCGCGCGCTGCAGGGCCGTCACATTCGCCAGCACCGCGATAATCCACAGCGCAAAGTACGGCTGGCGCACGATCAGCAGCGGCGCCAGCACCAGGAAGCGTTCCAGGCGGGTCAGCACGCCCACGTTGCAGACAAAGCCCAGGGCCTCGGCCCGCGCCTTGGTGTACGACACCATCACGCTGCCCATGGTGGCCACAAACACCAGGATGCAGGCCAGCGCGCTCTCGGGGCTTTGCCGCTGCAGATAGTAATACAGCAGCCCCAAAAAGATGAGCATCTCGCTCCAGCGGTCGGTCACCGAGTCCACAAAAGAGCCGAACTTGGTAGGCTGGCCGAGCTGGCGCGCCATGGCGCCGTCCAGGCCGTCAAACGGCCCGGCCAGCAGGATCAGCAGCCCGCCGGTCGTCATCCAGCCCTGCGACAGGCAGACCGCGCCGACGATATTGATGCCCAGACCCATCAGGGTCATGGTATTAGGCTTCAGCCCCCAGCGCACCAGCACCGCCGCGCTGGGGTCCAGAATGCCCTTGAAGTGCCGCCGCGCCAGGTCGGTGAGCGACGTGCGCTTTTTCACGGTCTCATCCACGGTTTATGTCCCGTCGCCGGCTACTTGCCCGCGATGTACTCTTCGGTCTTGCGGCGCGCGATGTCGTCGGTGTACTGCTCCGGCGGCGTCTTCATAAAGTACGACGACGGCGCCTTGAGCGCCCCAGCCAGGCCGCGGTCGAGCGCCAGCTTCACGCAGCGCACGGCGTCGATCACCACGCCGGCCGAATTGGGGCTGTCCCATACCTCGAGCTTCAGCTCCAGGTTGAGGGGCACATTGCCAAAGGTGGTGCCCTCCATGCGGATATAGCACCACTTGCGGTCGGTCAGCCACGGCACGTAGTCCGAGGGGCCCACGTGCACGTTCTCCTCGTCGATCTCAAAGTCGAGCTGCGAAGTGACCGCGCCGGTCTTGGAAATCTTCTTGGACTCCAGCCGCTCGCGCTCGAGCATGTTGTAGAAGTCCATGTTGCCGCCAAAATTGAGCTGATAGGTGCGGTCCAGGCGCACGCCGCGCTCGCGGAACAGGTTGGTCAGCACGCGGTGGGTGATGGTGGCGCCCACCTGGCTCTTGATGTCGTCGCCGATGATGGGCAGCCCGCGCTCGGCAAAGCGCCGCTGCCAGTAGCCCTGCGAGGCAATAAACACCGGGATGCAGTTGACGAAGCCGCAGCCGGCCTCCAGCACCTGCTCCACGTACCACTTGGTGGCCATTTCCGAACCCACCGGCAGGTAGCTGACCACCACGTCGGTCTGGGTGTCTTTGAGGATCTTGACGATGTCGGCCGTGGGCCCGCCGGCCTTTTTGACCTTCAAGCTGACGTACTTGCCCAGGCCATCGTGGGTCATCCCGCGCTCGACCTTAATGCCCAGTTCAGGCACGTCGGCAAACTTGATGGTGTTGTTGGGCTTGGCGAAGATGGCCTCGCTCAGGTCGACGCCCACCTTGCCATCCACCACGTCAAAGGCCGCGGTAAACTCAATGTCACGGATGTGGTAGCCGCCCAAGTCCACGTGCATCAGGCCGGGCACACGGTCGGACGGCTTGGCATTTTTGTAGAACTGGACGCCCTGCACCAGGGACGAAGCGCAGTTGCCCACGCCAATAATGGCAACCCGCACCTTTTTCGATTTCTTAGCCACTCAACCCTCCAGGGCTTGCGGAGCCGGCCTCAGCCAGCGGGGTGAAAGAACAATCAGCGAGAATGGGCGTAGTTTATCACAAGATGACTACCCAAAAAGAGCAATCACCGCCACGCCTCCCGCCACGCACGCCGACCCCACAATCCGCATGCGGGTGCCCTGCTCCTTGAGCACGAGCACGCCCACGACCGCCCCCAGCACCACGCTGATCTCACGCACGGCGCCGGCATAGCTGGCCGGCGTGCCGGCCCGAATGGCGTACAGCACCACCGCATACGCGGCCAGGTTGGTGAAGCCCGAAATGACCGTCCGCAGCCGCGAGACGCGCAGCTCCTGGAGCAGGACCGCCACCCCCACCGTGCGCAGGGTCCACGGCGTCAGCAGCAGCAGGGTCAGGGCGGTAATCAGGTAGATGTAGAGCAGCGGCCACGCGGGCGCCGTCGCGCCCAGCGAGCGCAGGGCAAAGCGGTCGAGCACAGTATAGAGGGAAATGCACAGCCCCGCCGTCAGCGCCCACCGCGGGCCCGACTGGCGCAGCGCGCGCAGCGGTTCCAGCCACGCCCCCGCGCGCGGCAGGTTGATGAGGTACAGCCCCGCGGCGATCAGCCCAATGCCCAGCACACCAGCCAGGGTCGGCGCTTCGCGCAGAAAGGTCACCGCCCACGCCAGCAGCAGCACCGGCGCGGTGCCGCGCGCCAACGGGTAAACAATGGAGAGATCGCCGGTCTGATAGGCTTTGGCAATCGAGGCAAAATACAGCGCCTCAAACCCGGCGCTCAACACCATCACCATCCACAGCAGCGGCGGCAGGGCCGGCCAGGCCGTCAGCAGCACGGGCGCAAACAACACCGAGCCCCACAGCATCATCCACCACACAAACGCCGCGCGGTTGGGCGACCGCTTGAGCGCCACGTGTGCCACCACGTGGATGCAGGCCGAGCCTAAGATCAGTAACAGATTGGAGAAGGTCATCGGTTTGGCGGTTCAATGAGCGTTGTCTATAATGCCGCCCACTTTATCACGTTCAACCCGGAGACCCTAACCCATGCCCCCTGCCGAGCAAATCAGCCAACTCCAGCACGCCGGCCGGCAGCTCCTGGTCGATTGGGCCGACGGCCACCACAGCGTCTTTCACGCCATCTGGCTGCGCGACAACTGCGCCTGCCCAGAGTGCCGCCACCCCAGCGGCCAGCGCCTGCTCAACACCACCACGGTCCCGGCCGACATCGCGCCGGCCACGGTCAGCGCCCCGCCCGGCGGCGCGGTCGAAATCGTCTGGGCCAACGACGGCCACCGCACCACCTACACGCCCGCCTGGCTGCGCGCCCATTGCTACGCCGACAGCGAGCGCGCCAAGCGCCGGCCGCGCCCCAGCCTGTGGGACAGCGAGATGCAGGGGCGACTGCCCGAGCCCACCCACGCCGCCATTGCCAGCGACGAAACCGCCCTGCGCGACTGGCTGGCCGCCATCGAAGCCTATGGCTTTGCCATCTTGCGCGGGGTGCCGGTGGAGCCAGGAGAGGTGACGCGGGTCGTGGAGCTCTTCGGCTACGTGCGCGAGACCAATTACGGCCGGCTGTTCGACGTGAAGTCGGTCGTCAACCCCAACAACCTGGCCTACACCGGCCTGGCCCTCGGCGGCCACACCGACAATCCCTATCGCGACCCCACGCCCAGCCTGCAACTGCTGCACTGCCTGTCGTCCAGCACCAGCGGCGGCGAGAACACCCTGGTCGATGGCTTTCGCGTGGCCGAAGCCCTGCGCGCCGAGAGCCCCGCCGAGTATGACCTGCTCACGCGCCAGCCCGTGCGCTTTCGGTTCCAGGATGAGGCCACCGACCTGAGCGCTGAGTTTCCCATCCTCACGCTCAACACCCTCGGCGAGTTGGTCGCCGTCCATTACAACAACCGCTCACCCGAGCCGTTCGACATGCCGCCCGGCGTGGTCGAGGCCTTTTACGCCGCCTATCGGCACTATGTGACCCTGCTCGAAAGCCCGCGGTACCAGGTGCGTTTCAAGCTGGAACCGGGTGATCTCTTTATCGTCGACAACCTGCGCGTGCTGCATGGGCGCACCGGCTTCTCGGCGGCCGGGCAGCGCCGCCTCCAGGGCTGTTACGCCGATCGCGACAGCCTGCGCTCCAAGTTGGCCGTGCTTAGCCGTTCCCTCCCTGCTAAGGCCGCCATGACCCACGACGACATCATCAACGCCATCTTTGCCAAGTTCAACGAGTACGGCCAGGGCGTGTACCTGGGCGAGCCGGTCACTCTCACCGAGCACATGCTCCAGACCGCCTACGCCGCCGAGCAGGACGGCGCCGGCCCCGCCCTCATCGCCGCGGCCGTGGTGCACGACTTTGGCCACTTCGTCCACGACCTGGACGAGGACTCGGCCCAGCACGGCGTAGACACCGTCCACGAGGAAGCCGGCGCGGCCTACCTCTCGCGCTACTTTATCCCGGCCGTGGTCGAGCCGACCCGGCTGCACGTCGCCGCCAAGCGCTACCTGTGCGCGGTGGACCCCGCCTACTTTGACGCGCTTTCGCCCGCTTCGATATTGAGCCTCAAGCTCCAGGGCGGTCCGCTGGACGAGGCCGGCGTCAAAGCCTACGAGGCCCTGCCCTTCGCCCAGGTGGCCGCCCGCCTGCGCCGCTATGACGACCAGGGCAAGACCCCCGGCCTGCGAACGCCGGACCTGGAACATTACCGGCCGTTCCTGGTGGCCGGGCTAAAGCCCGACCTGCCCTAGTCAATTCGCGCTGGCAACGGCCGGGCAAAACCAGGCCGTTGCCAGC
The DNA here is from genome assembly GCA_964449185.1 of uncultured Anaerolineales bacterium. Taxonomy (GTDB): domain Bacteria; phylum Chloroflexota; class Anaerolineae; order Anaerolineales; family UBA6663; genus CAYUYN01. The sequence goes on from CAYUYN010000052.1 coordinate 5,616, forward strand.
GCGATTTTTATGCTTGCTCAATCGCCCTCGCCTGGGTATAATAGCCACCGATGACGGGGCGTGGCTCAGTTCGGCTAGAGCACACGGTTCGGGACCGTGAGGTCGGAGGTTCAAATCCTCTCGCCCCGACACAGTAACCACAGACCACGCGGCTAGGCAATTCAGCTAGCCGCGTGGTCTGTGGTTTAAGGCAGTCACAAGAGGCCTGCCCCATTCGCACTGCCGTTCCGGGTTCGCCACTTTATCGCCATCGCAGTAATCCTCCAGATTTCGACTTAAAATCGACTGTTCTCGGTTTTCCGGGCAACATAAACCTCGTATCGGTATTCAAATCGGAAATCACAGAAACCGCAGTCCACACGGTTAGTGGAGTGGCTCGACCACAGGGTTCACGCGATTGGCGAACCATGTGGACAGAGGTTACGCTTGGCGAGCTCATGGCTCCTAGCCGTGAGGTCAGAGGTACCGGATAGTCGCCGAGAGCAAAATGCTTGCAGGCAGTCTCCGAGTTATACAAAGGGATTACGTTTCGAACCAAAGACCTGCGGGTTATGAGCTCTGCTTCTGAGCCATGCTCAAGCCATCTAAGGACGAGCTGTCAACAGCTGGGGATCATCCAAATAGGTCAAGAAACCCAGCTGTAGGCTGTCCTGTTCAGGCTTCGCAACACTTAAAGCCCCCACCCTTATTTCGATTACGAACCCTACCGCCCGTAACGCAGATGGGGTTGAATCACCGTTCGCAGCTTGGATGCCTCTGCCATGCCGTCTACACCAACCGCGATCCAAGGACTATCGTACCGAAAGTAGCTCGGCCAAGCTGGCGCTGCGCAAGGCGATAAAGCGCCTTTATGCGGCCGTATTGGCCTGTTTTCCGTTGAGGACACAGTTCCTGGTTGACGGCCATTGAATTGTCTACTATTATATATACCATTATAGACTGAGCGTGTTCCCTAACATGGCACTCGACCGCAACAGCCCTGTTCCCCTTTATGTCCAGCTCGCTGCGCTACTTCGTAACCGCATCTTAGACGGCACCTTTAGTGTCCGCACCCAACTGCCGACTGAGGGGGACCTCGCCGACGAATACGAGCTCAGTCGAGGCACGGTGCGTGGCGCGCTCCTACAGCTCAAGACCGAAGGCCTGTTGGTACGGAAACCCGGCAAAGGCACATATGTCTCGCTACCCTCCACCGTTCAGCAAGATGTCGGCGTCCTCGACAGCCTCTACAACGCCATGGCGCAATCCGGCCTGTCCCCCACCATCGAAATTGTCGATTTCCGCTTTGTAACACCGCAGCGGAATGTGACCCAGAAGCTGGAGCTCACGCCCGAAGAGCCCGAGACCCTGCTCATCACCCGCAAGTATTCGCTGCGCGGACAGGCAGCCATCGCCGTGACCTTCACCCATCTCCCACAGCGGCTTGGGCGTTTCTTCAGCCGTGGCGATATCGAGCGCTATCAGATCTACGAACTACTCCAGGCGCGGTGCGGTATCACGTTGGGCCACGGTCGCCGCACCATCACGGCCCGCACAGCCGAGGTATACATGGCCAGTACGCTCGGCATCCGAGCCGGCGATGCCGTACTAGCGGCCGAATTACTCACCTACAGCACGGAGGGTGCGCCAGTTCAAATCACCGAATACTTCTTCCGGTCCGATCGGTTTGCGTTTGCCGTCGATATGCCCTGGCTGGGTAGCATGGAGTTTCCACCGCTAGTCTGGGCCAACGAGGCCAGCGCCGCCTGACGCCGACCCGCGCTTGCGCGCAGAGTCAGTTTTCCATTATCAATCCAGGCTTTCGGCACCGGCCGCCCAGCAGCCTGCCAATCTGGCGGCCGCTGCAGGCACAAGCCGGCTGGCTTCAACGTTGCTCGTGCTCGGGCCGCCCGATAACAGTCGTTACCAAGGCACGTTTTTCAAAGGAGAAATCAGCATGAGTAGTGAGTATCGCTTGATGGACTTTGTGGTCGAACGAGGCCAGTGCCACCGTGGCTGGCTGCCATTCTTGGAGATGTCCGACGGCACTAGCCTGCAATTGGCGGTCTCCATTATCCACGGCCGTCATCCCGGCGAGACCATCTATGTGGGCGCCGGCGCCCATGGCGACGAGGTGACCACCATCCTGGCCGCCGTCAACGTGCTCAGCGACCTCAATCCCGAAGTGGTGCACGGTACCATCGTCGTCGTGCCGGTGCAGAATCCTTACGGCTACCTGACCCGCAAGCGGCTGATTCACATCAACGAGTCCGACTCGGACACTCTCAACCTGCACCGTGTGTTTCCCGGCGACCCACGCGGCGACATGCATCAGCGCATGGCCGACAAGCTCTACCGACTGATGATCGAAAGCGGTGCCACCTTTTTCTTCGACCTGCACACCGGCTTCTCGGGCAGCTACTGCCCGCCACACACCTTCGTTCCGCCCGACAACCTGGGCAAACCCGCCCAGGAGGCCCTGGAGGCCGCCGCCGTGTTCAACGCGGGCTTCATCGTGCAGGCGCGCGGTGGGGTATACGCGCACGACGGCATGCCGCACACCGTGCTGGGCCGGCTGGGCCTGCCCGTGCTCGGCACCGAACTAGGCCAGGGCGGTTTCCCAAACCCGGAATACATCGAGCTCGGCCGTCAGGGCATTCTGAACGTGCTGCGCCTGCGCGGCGTGCTGCAGGATGGCCAGCCGGTCGTGCCCGTCAAGCAGCCGATACTCAGAGAAGTCGTGTACGTCCGCTCCAATCGTGGCGGTTTGTTCGAGAACCTGGTGCGCGCCGGCTCCTTTGTAGAGCAGGACCAACCCATCGCGCGGGTGCGCAGCCTCTTCGGCGAAACGGTAGAAACCATCGTGTCGCCCACATCGGGCTTCATCATAACCGCCATGTCGTGGGCGACCATCTACCAGGGCGAGCGGGTGTGTCGTATTGGTGTACCCGACCCTGAGCCGGCCTAGCCGGCGAGGTAAGCAACAGGAAACATAACGTTGGCACGCTATCTGGTGCGCCGGCTGTTCTGGTTGGGGATCACGCTTCTGGGCGTGGCCTGCCTCATCTTCGTCGTCATCCGCCTGGTGCCGTCAGACGTGGTGGACATTCTGCTTTCCACCGAAGTCGGCGGGTCGTATGTAAACCAGGAGAAGATGCGGGCCTTCTTTGGGCTGGACGTGTCTGTCCTGGTGCAGTTCCAGCGTTGGATGGGCAGCCTGCTCACCGGCGACCTGGGCACATCCTTCCGCACGGGCCAGCCGGTGGCCGATACCATCTTGCAGCGCCTACCCCTGACGGCCGAAGTGGTGGTGTTGGGACTGGGACTGGCGGTGGTGTTCGGCGTGCCATTGGGGGTGGTGGCCGCCATCACCCGCGGCCGCTGGCTGGACACCCTGTTGCGCCCCATCAGCATGATCGGGCTGTCGGTACCCAGCTTCTGGCTCGGCACGGTGCTGTTGCTCAGCCTGTCGCTTTACCTCCCGCGGATCAACTTCCTGGGATACGTGCCCCTTTGGAAGGCGCCCCTGGCCAACTTAAAAGTCATGCTGCTGCCGTGCCTCGCGCTGGGCCTGATCTCAGGCGTCGGCATCATGCGCACCACGCGCTCAGCCATGCTTGAAGTTCTGGAGCAGGACTACATTCGCACTGCCAGGGCCAAAGGCCTCACGCGCGTCCTGGTCATCGGCCGGCACGCGGTACGCAACGCCTTACTGCCCGTCATCACCTACCTGGGCATCGAGATTGGCGTACTGCTCGGCGGCACCATCGTCATCGAAGAGATCTTCGCCCTGCCGGGCCTGGGCCGCCTAGTGATCGATGCCATCAAGGAACGTGACTACCCCGTGGTGCAGGGCGTGACCCTGACCATCGCGCTGGCTTTCAGCCTGATCAACTTAGGCACTGACCTGCTGTACGGCCTGATCAATCCACGTGTCCGCTATGACTGAAGGATCCGCCTCGACCCACGAGGTGGCCCCACGGGACCACCGGCCCAACACACTCGGTGCGGCCCGGCCCGAACACGCTAGCCGGCTGGCCTTGCGTCATCCCCGGCGCAAATTCCGGTTGGTATACCAGCGCCTGGGCGTGGCGTCGCTGGGCCTGGTGATACTCCTGATCGTGGCCGCACTGGCCCTGCTGGCGCCATACATCATACCGGCCGATCCGCTCGCCATCGACCCCACTGCTTCCATGGCAGCCCCCAGCCCTACTCATCCAATGGGAACCGATCGCCTGGGCCGCGACGTGGCTGCCCGGCTTATCTTCGGCGCCCGCACCTCGCTCTGGGTTGGCGTGGTCTCGGTCGGCCTAGCCACGCTGATCGGTGTGCCCCTCGGCGTACTGGCCGGCTACTTCGGCGGGCTGCTCGACGACGTCATCATGCGCTTGATGGATGTCCTGTTTGCCTTCCCACCCATTCTGTTGGCCATCGTCATTGCTGCTGTGCTGGGCCCGGGTCTGACCAACGCCATGATCGCCATCGGCATCATCTACTTGCCGCGGCTGGCCCGCGTGACGCGCGGGCCGGTGCTGGCTCTACGCCAGGTGGAGTTCGTGGAGGCCGCGCGCGCCCTGGGTGCCACGCACCTGCGGATCATGTTCACCCATATCCTGCCCAACATCCTGGGTGTCCTGCTGGTTCAGGTCACGCTCAACCTGTCCACGGCCATCCTGGCCGAGGCGGCGCTCAGCTTTTTGGGCCTGGGCGCCCAGCCCCCGACGCCCACCTGGGGCGGCATGCTCAACGAGGGACGTATGTTTATGCAGATAGCGCCGTGGCTCTCGCTGTATCCGGGCATCGCCATCAGCGTGACGGTGCTGGGCTTCAACCTGCTCGGCGACGGACTACGCGATCTTTTCGACCCGCGGCTGCGGAACACCTGATTCGCCACAGATCCAGGAACGGGCGGCGGGTGCCCACCTTTGGCACCGGCGTTCAAAATGGAGGAGGCCTTATCGAAACGACCTTACCCGTACGGATGCTCAGCACCGGCGTGCGGCCCACACCTGTTTTCAGGGTGCATAACCAATCCGCCACTTTTCGCTTCGTCGGTCCCTAACCAAGGAGATTACGCCATGAAGACCTCAATTTACAGGGGAATCGCGCACCGTTCCATCATCGGCCTGGCGCTAGCCGCATTTCTGCTGGGCGCCTGCGCCCCAGCCGCTACTCAGGCCCCAGCCGCTACTCAGGCCCCAGCCGCCACTCAGGCCCCAGCCGCCACCCAGGCCCCAAACGCCACCCAGGCCCCAAACGCCGACACCCCGCAGGCTGTCGAGCCCAAGCACGGCGGCACGCTGACGGTCGCCCATCAGGACGACGCCATCGGCCTGGACCCGCATATCGCGACGGCCATGACCTCTCACAACATCTACGAGCAAGTCTACTCGGCCCTTATTCGTCTCTCGCCCGAGATGCAGGTGGAGCCTGACCTGGCGGAGCGTTGGGAGATCAGCGACGACGGGACAATCTACACCTTCTACCTGCGCCAGGGCGTCAAGTTCCACAACGGCCGCGAGTTCGTGGCCGACGACGTGAAGTACAGCATCGAGCGCATCATCGAGTTGGGCGGGCCCTGGAGCGCCCGGTTCAGCGGCGTGAGCAGCATCGACGTGGTCGACAACTACACGGTGCGCTTCACACTCGAGCAGCCGTTCGCACCCTTTTTGCACTCGCTTGGCCAGCCCTCGGCCATTGTGGCCAGGGAGGTCGTGGAAGAGCATGGCGATCTGCAGGGCGTGCTCGTAGGCACCGGGCCATTCATAGCCGAAGAGTACGTGGCGGGTGACCACGTGCGCCTGACCCGCAATCCCGACTACTTTGTGGAAGGATTGCCGTACCTCGACGAACTGATCATCAAGTTCATCCCCGACGAGGCCACCCGCATGGCCGCGCTGCGCACGGGCGAGGTCGACCTGATCCCCGTGCTCGATCCGCTGAACATCACCGCCATGGAACAGGACGCCAATCTGAGAGTGGATCGGGTGCAGTCGCTTGCCCGCCACCTAGTCCTCATCCAAACCCAGCAGCCACCGTTGGACGACGTGCGCGTGCGCCAGGCGCTGATGCTGGCCACCCAGCGCCAGGACATCATCGACACCGTGCTCTCGGGTGTCGGTCAGGAAGTGGGGCCGCTGGCGCCGGGCATGGGCATTTACTATTTGGCGCCCGAGGCATTCCCATTCTACGAGACTGACCTGGAGCGCGCCCGTGCCCTGCTAGCTGAGGCGGGCTACCCCGACGGCTTCGACCTCACCATGTACGCTGCCACGACCTATGGCCCGCATCCCGAGATGGCACAGGTGCTGCAGCAGCAGTGGAAGGAGATCGGCGTCAACGTCAACATCGAGGTGATCGAGTGGGGCGTTTTGCTGGATCACTGGGGCAAGGGCACCTTCCAGACCATCACCATGCGCTACGCCGGCTACAGCGACCCGCACTTCGACACCTACGACCGCTTCTACTCCACCTCGCCGGGAAACGCCAGCAAGCTAGTTGATCCTCACTTCGACGAGATGGCTCAAGCGGCCTCGGAGATTTCTGACCCGGAAGAGCGCGCGGCACTATACGCCGAAATCCAACAGTACATCGTGGAACAGGCGCCGATGATCTACCTGTCCACCGCGGTGGTGGGTTACGCGATGAAACCTGAAGTCATGGGCTTTCGCGGCTGGCCGAACTCGTGGGTCAGCGGCTATCGCACCACGTGGCTTAATCGGTAGGTCGCACGGCTTAGTTTACTGCGAGGCTTGAAAGGAGCGCGGCGCAGCCCCGACCGGCGCCGCGCTCCTACGGTCCATCCCTTGGGGTAATGGCGTCGTTGCGGACGATCCGCCGGCTGCTGAAGCGAGTTCACGATGCGAATCAAACGTCAGGCGGGCAAGCGCCTGGGCGCTCCCCGTAAGCCGGACCCCGCCGAAATACGCGCACTGTTAGGTCGATACGGCATAGAACCGGCGGAGACAGAGCTAATCGCCATCCACAGCGGTCTGGGTGCGCTTCTGGACGAGTTGTCCCTTCTGGACGAGTTGCAGGTGTCGCCCACGGCCACGCCGTTGGCCAGCCGCGAACCCGGCTACCGGCCCGGCGACGAAGAGGACCGGCTCAACGCGTTCATCACCCGCTGCCGTGTGACCGGTGCGGCGCAAGGCAAGCTTGCCGGCAAAACCGTCGGGCTCAAGGACGCCATTTGTGTGGCCGGCGTGCCCTGCACCAACGCCACGAACCTGCTGGCGCACTTTGTCCCGCAAGAAGATGCCACGGTCGTCCAGCGCCTGCTGGCCGCGGGGGCAGAGATTACCGGAAAGCTAAACATGGCGGCCTTCTCGGCTGAGGCCACCAGCATCGACAGCGACTTCGGCATCGTGCGCAATCCGCACAACCCGGCCCACAGCGCTGGTGGTTCCAGCAGCGGCTGCGGCGCGGCCGTGGCTAATGGCGATGTCGACCTGGCCCTGGGCGCCGATGGCGGTGGCAGCGGCCGGATACCGGCCGCCTGGTGCGGCTGCGTCGCCCTCAAGCCCACGCGCGGCCTTGTGCCTGCACATGGCGTTATCTCTTTCAACCCTACCCTCGACGCCGTTAGTCCAACCGCGCGCAGTGTGGCGGAGGTGGCCATCACCCTGGAGGTCATTGCCGGTGCCGATGGCGTTTCTGCAAACCAGACCTGCTACGGCAGCCCGGCACGGGTCGAGATCCCGACAGACGACTACACACGCTACCTGAGCCGGGGTGTCCGCGGGCTAAAGATTGGGTTGATAAAGGAAGCTATGGAGTGGGCGCACGCTGAAGAAGACGTTTTAGCCGCAGTCCGGCAAGCGGCGCGCACTTTCACCGATCTGGGGGCCAATTGCAGCGAAGTGTCCTTCCCACTGCTGCGCTATGCGGTGCCCGCGCACCGCACCCTCATCGTCGTGGAGGCCGCCGCTATGTACGACGCCCCCGATGGCTACTTCCGCCTGGGGCCTTACAATGAGCAGTGGGCGGCTACCTTCGACCACCTGTTCAAGGCCCATCCCAACCAACTGCCCTTTACCATGAAGTCCAAGGTGGCCAGTGGCAACTATCTGCGGCGCGAGCACTACGTGCGCTATTACGCCAAGGCGCAGAATGTACGCCGCGCTTTAGAAGCCGAGATGAATGCTCTGCTCGTCAACTATGACCTGTTGATGCTCCCCACCGTGCCGTTCAAGGCACCGGCCTACGCCGACCTGGACGGAGGTGCCCCCTTGGTCAATCAGATGTTGCTGCGCGTGGTCGGCAACCTGTGTGTGTTCAATCTGCTTGGCCATCCGGCCCTCACCTTACCGTGCGGTCGAGGTGAGCACAATCTGCCAATAGGCTTGCAGCTCGCAGGTCGCCACTTTGGCGAGGGCGTGCTCTTTCAGGCTGCCCAGGCCTTCGAGGACACTTTTTCGCTTTACTGAGAATGATCACCGCCGTTGGCACAGCGGCATTTGGATAAATTGCGCAGTGCGCCAAACAAACCCTGATACCTGAACGAAGGGCCCATGAGTCCCCCTGGTCTGCTTAGATCGTTAGCAAGTCGAAAGCAATTGACTCTTGCATTCAGTTCCTGAACTGGCTAAACTGGATCGTGTCCGTTGGCTTACTCGGTATTCAATTTTTGGTCTAAGCACTGACGAAAGAGATCCAGAAAAGAGCAATCGCAGACCACACGGCTAGCCCCAAATGCGTGTCACGAGGCTCCCAAAATCGGCTAGCCGTGTGGACGGCGGTAGTGGTGTGGATCGTCTTGGTTCGGGACCGTGAGGTCGGAGGTTCAAATCCTCTCGCCCCGACACAGTAACCACAGATCACACGGCTAGGCTAAACACCTAGCCGTGTGGTCGCCGGTCAGAGAATATGTAAACCCCCTCCCTGACTGCGGTCCACACGGTTTTTCTCTTCTCTGGATCTAAAAAACACCAGTTCGTATACGAGGTCGCCGCGCGCCTCACGGCCTGCGCTCAGACGCGGAGCTGGAAAACGCGCGACCTGACGACAAATGGCCGCCTGACCGCGCTATTCTACTGACCTTACTGGACACGGGTTGCCGCGCATCCCAACGATGCGGCCTCACGTTCGGCGCTTTCAACCTGGGGACCAACAGCATCAAGGTGCGCGGCAAAGGGCCGGGGCGCAAGTGGTAGTGCCGGGGACGGGGACCTTCACGGATGCGTTGGGTGCTACCGTATGAGCCGGCACGAGGAGACGGGGCGTTTTCCTTAGGTGGATAGTAACTATTTCGCTTCCCAGTCGGTACAATAAGCGGCACGTCTCTCTGCTCTTCGAATAGTATTCGTGCCCGCGCCAAACTCTACTGAGCCAACGCTTGTCCACCGCGCCCGCGGGGGCAATGCCAACGCAGTCGCCGAGTTGTACCGCCTACACTCGCCGGCGATTTTCAGGTACTTCTTTTTTCGGGTGCGGGATCGGGCGACGGCGGAGGACCTGACCGGCGAAGTTTTCGTCAAAATGGTGGAAGGGCTGCCGCGGTACGAGGAACGCGGCGTCCCCATCACGGCCTGGCTCTTTCGCATTGCCCACGACCGGGTGGTGGATCATCATCGCCGCTCGGTGTACCGGCAGACCGAGGCGATTAGCGAAGCCCTGGCGACGGATGAGCCGGGCACCGAGGCGCAGGCCCTGGCGCGATCGGAAAACCAGCACCTCCACGGGCTGATCGACACGCTCACCGAGGAGCAGCGCACCGTGATACAACTGCGCTTTGTCGAAGGCTACAGCCTCGAAGACTGTGCCCGCATCCTGCGGAAGACCACCGGCGCCATCAAGGCCCTGCAGCACCGGGCCTTGCGGCAGCTTGGACAAAAGCTTGACCGCTGACCCATGAACACCCAAGACATTCTCCAGCGCTGCCTCGAAGACCTTGCCGCCGGGCGCAAGACGGCCGCAGAGTGTGCCGAGCAGTACCCGCAGGTGCCCGACCTGTTGGCACAGCTGCGGGCCGCCGCGGCGTTAAAGGCCTGGCCGCCGGCGACCGTTGCGCTGGCCGCCACACAGCGGCACCAGGCGCAACTGCGCGCGGCGCTGGCCGCTAACCAGGCCCGTAACCGGCAGCCAGCGCTGGCGCTATGGCCGCGCTGGGCCATGGCGGCCGCGCTGGTGGTGGCGCTGGTGCTGGGCGGGGCGGGCACGGTCAGCGCGGCGGCCGACAGCGTGCCGGGCCAGGCGCTCTATCCGGTAAAGCGGGTCGCCGAGGCGGTGCAGGACACCATCACCCCGCCGGCCGCGCAGGCGGCGTGGCACGTGGGCCTGGCGGAAGAACGTACCCGTGAGCTGCTGGCCGTGTCCGCGCAGGCCGTGCCGGACCCGGCCCTGCTGGAACAGATCGCTGTGGAGATTGGGGCTGAAACCCAGACTGCCCTGGCCGATATGCCGCGGGCAGCGGCCGGCGAGCAGGCTGCGCTGCTGCAAAAGATCCTGGCGCAAATTGAACGGCAAGTGGATGTCCTGATGGCTCTGCGCGCCAGGCTGCCTGCCCAGGCCCAAGCCGGCCTGGACCAGGCCATAACAGTATCGCGCTCGAACCGGGAGGCCGCCCTGGCGCAGCTTAGCACGGTCAAAAACCGGCCCAACGCTGCCACCGAGGCTGTCCCACCCGGCCAGGCCAAGAAAACCGCCACCACCCAGGCCGCCACCGACCTGCCGCCCGGCCACGAAAAGAAGACGGCGACGGCCGCCACCGCCCAGGCCACCCGGACGCCACCGGGCAACTCGGGCGGTCAGGGGCCTGCGGCCACGCCAAAGTGCACCTCCAGCAACCCGAAATCCCCGAAGTATTGCACGCCCACACCCAGCCTGGCTCAGGGTTCAGGCAGCAGTGAGGCGACCCCGCCGCCCACACCGTGCCTGCTCAACCCGGCGGGCAACCCGGTGTGCAACAATCGTCCCTAGCCGACGGGCCTCACCCCGAGCGCCAGGGACGCATCGCTTGCGTAGGGAAGACCCGACATCGCGACAGTGCTGGTGGTGGAGCGCCATGCCGGCGTTCGCCGCAATCTGAGAGCGATTTTGGAGGAAGCGC
>CAYUYN010000053.1:0-16592 GCA_964449185.1 uncultured Anaerolineales bacterium
GCCCGCCCGAGAGCGTCACGCCGCGCTCGCCGACCACGGTGTCGTAGCCGCCGGGGAGCGCGGTGATGAAAGCGTGGGCGCGCGCGGCCCGCGCCGCGGCCACAATCTCGGCCTCGGGCGCGCCCAGCCGGCCAAAGGCGATGTTGTCGCGGATGGAGGTGGAGAAGAGCAGGGAGGTCTGCAGCACCAGGCCGATCTGCGAGCGCAGCGCCTTGAGGTCGATGGTGCGCACATCGCGGCCGTCGACGCGCACGCACCCGGCGCTGACGTCGTAGAAGCGCGGGATCAGGTTGACCAGGCTGGTCTTGCCGCTGCCGGTCGGGCCGATGAGGGCGATGACTTGGTTGGGCCGGGCCTCAAAGCGGATGTCGTGCAGGGCCGGCTTGTGCCCCTGGTAGGCAAACGACACGTCCTCAAACGTCACGTGCCCGGTGAGGGTGGGCAAGGGCGCGGGCTGGGGCGGCGCCTGGATGCCGGCGGGGAGGTCGATGATCTCAAAGATGCGCTCCCCGCCGGCCATGGCCTCGCCGGCGGCGTTGATGACCACGCCTAATTGCTGCACCGGCGCGGCCAGCAGCAGCAGGTAGGCGTTGAAGGCCACCAGCTCGCCCAGGCTGAGCGTGCCGGCCATCACCATCCGCCCGCCGAACCACAGGATCAGCCCGGTAGACACCATCACCAGCAGGGTCATGCTGGGCATATAGAAGCCCCAGGTGCTGACCAGCCGCACGCGCGCGTGCCACAGTGAGCGGTTGGCCACCGCGAACTTGTCCTTTTCAAAGTGCTCGCGGGCAAAGGCGCGCACCACCTGCACCCCGCTCAGGTTTTCCTGCACCGCCGAGGAGACCTCGCCCAGCGCCTGGTCGATGCGCAGGAACAGCGGGCCGACGGTCCGGCCCATCCGCAGGGTCAACCCGGTGAGCACGACCAGCGGGACCAGGCTGATCAGGGTCAGCGGCAGGCTGGCGCGAAACAGCAGCGCAATAATGCCGGTCAGCAGCAGCAGCACCTGGATCAGGTCCACCGCGCCCGACCCTACAAAGCGCGACAGCGCCCCCACGTCCTCGGTGCAGCGGCTCATAAGCTGCCCGGTCTGCGCCAGGTCGTGGAAGCCAAACGGCAGCCGCTGGATCTTGTCGTACAGCGCGTTGCGGAAGTCGTAGCCGGTGCGGTTGATGAGCCACTCGGCCAGGTAACGCTTGCCGAAGTTGAAGAGCGACCGGACCAGCCCCACGCCCAAGATCAGCAGGCCGGCGCGCGCCAGCACGGCACTGTCCCCCGCCCCAAAGCCGTCGTCGATGACGGCTTGAATAATCCCCGGCGTCACCAGGCTGGCGGCCGTCACCATCAGCACGCACACCAGCAGCATCAGCACCTGGCCGCGGTAGGGTTGGAGAGCTCGCAGCAAACGAAAAAGGATGCGCATACAGCTTTAGACCTTGACCCCCTCCCACCTGCCGCTCCTAAATCTCATCCAAAACAAGGCCGCCCGAAACGCAAAGTCCAGCCCAATGGCCAGCCATGCGCCGAACAGGCCGAGGCCCAAGACTACGCCCAGCCCATAGGCCGCCGCCAGCCGCAGGCCCCAGATCGATACGACCGTAATGACCATCGTGGCGCGCGTGTCGCCCGCGCCGCGCAGCGCGCCGGAAAACACAAACGAGGCCGCCATCAGCGGCTGCACAAACGCCGAGGTAGTGATGACCACCTTGCCGGCCGCGATCACGGCCTCGTCGCTGGTAAACAGCCGCAGGATAAAGTCGTTGCCAACGAACAGCAGCACCGCCATGGTCGTCATCACCCCCAGCGCGAGCCAGAAGGAGGTGTACGTGGCCTGGCGCGCCCGCTCCGGCCGGCCCGCGCCCAGCTCTTGTCCCACCAGGGTGGTGGCCGCCACGCTGAAGCCCCAGCCCGGCAAAAACGAAACCGCCGCGATGCGCAGGCCAATCTGATGCGCGGCGTAGTCGGCCGTGCCAAACTTCGCGATGACGATGGCCAGGTTGACCAGCGCCACCTGGAGCAGAATCTGCTCGGCGCCCGCTGGCAGGCCGATGTTGAGAATGCGCTTCAGCCGGGCCAGGTCCGGTCTAGGCAGGCGCCAGCCCAGCTTGAGCGCGCCGCGGCCGCTAAAGAGCAGAACCAGCACCGCCAGGCCGCCGGCAAACTGCCCGGCAGCGGCCCCCAGGCCCGTGCCCACCACGCCCAGCCGCGGCAGCCCCCACAGCCCGCGCGTGAGGGCCCACGCGATCACCACATTGACAATATTGACCAGCACCATCACCAGCAGCGGTGTGCGCGTATCGCCTCCGCCGCGCAGCGCGGCCGTGCCCACCAGCAGCACGCCCAGCGTGGCAAACGACGGCGCCACGACCCGCAGCCAGTCCGCGCCCGCCTCCACCACCTCGGACGCGGCGCCAAACACCTGCATGATGGGCCGGGCCAGCGCCACGCCCACCACCGCCGCGGCCAGCCCCAGTGCCAGAGCCAGCAGCATGGCCTGGCGGGCTAACTGATTGGCCTCTTCCGGCTCGCCTGCGCCCACGTGCCGCGCGATGAGGGCGGTGGCGCCGACACCCACCGCGGTGAACAGCGCGGCCGTCAGGTTGAGCACCTGGCCGCCCAAACCCACCCCGGCCAACGCCACGGCGCCCAGGTGCCCGACGATGTAGGCGTCCACCAGGCCGATGAGGGTGACGAGCGATTGCTCCATCACCGACGGCCAGGCCAGGCTCAGCACGCGGTGGGTCACCGTGCCGTGTGTTAGCCGGGTTTGGAGGGTGTAGGGCAGGAAGGCAGAGAGATAGGCTGGAAAGGCGGCCAGGGAGAGACCCGGGCGGCGGAAGCGCAGGCGGCGCGGCTCGCTGTGGGGCGGCTCCGCGTCCGAAGGTGTTTGAACTGAGCCACTGGGCTGGCCGTCTTCGCTGGTGCTGCGCATGCCAAAGGCAAAGGTGAGTGCAAGCCCCGCGTGGACGGCTCGCGCCGGCCACGGCAAAGGCGCGCTCGCCTGTGTCGCTACGGTGATTTGAAAAGCACGGCCGACGCCAGGCCCCAAACGGCGGCGCAGGCCAGGGTGGGCATCTCGCCCGCGGCCAACAGCGCGGGGATTTCGCTGGCGGGCCGGGCCACCACCTGCAGGGCCTCGGTGGCGTCCAGCTGCTGGTCAGACACGCGCGTCAGCCCCTGGGCGGCGAAAAGGTGGGCGCCGCTGGTGGCCCGGTTCGAGTCCAGCGCGTAGTGGCCCAAAGACGTCCAGTGCCGGGCCGCATAGCCCGTCTCTTCGCGCAGCTCGCGCTGGGCGCCGGCCAGCGGGTCTTCGTCGGGCGTGTCCAGGTAGCCCGCCGGAAAATCGAGCACCACGCGCCCCAGGCCGTGCTTGTACTGCCGCACCAACAAGATCTCGTGGGCCTCCGTCAGCGCCACGATCATGCTGAAATCGCGGCTGGGCGTCAGCAGGTAATCGTCGATCACCAGGCCGTTGGGCAGCCGCACGGCCTGGCGCACCACGCGCATCCAGGGCGCTTGGTCGAGCACGGTCTCGGATTGGAGGACCTGCCAGGGGTGCAGCTCAGGCACGGCGTGGAATTCCCAGCCGCTGATGTTCGACCTTGAGGCAGCGATTCATGCTGATGGTCAGGCCCGCCGCCCGGCCGCGCTCGGCCGCGGCCGCGTCTTCTACCCCAAACTGGGTCCACACCGCCCGCGCGCCGACAGCAATGGCGTCGGTCACCACCTGGGCCAGGTGCTCCGAGCGCCGAAAGACGTTGACCATGTCCACCGGCTCGGGCAGGCTGCGCAGGTCGGGATAGGCGGGCTCGTCCAGCAGGCTGCGCAGCAGGGGGTTGACGGCAAACACGCGGTAGCCGGCCTCGCGCAGGTACTGGCCGATCTGGTAGCTGGCGCGGTAAGGCTTGTCGGAATGGCCGACGACGGCGATGCGGCCGCTGGAGGCCGGCAGGGTGTGCAGCTCCGCGTCGGAGACCCTCATGGCTTGGGCGCCGCCTGGGTGGGGTCGAAGGTCACCGCTTGCTCGTCGACGATCTGGCGGGCCGCATCGGGCTCATCCGATTCCAAATAGAACAGCACCAGGCGCAGGCGATGCTCGCCGCGCGGCTCCGGCCCGCGCAGGTGCATGGTGAAATCAAACTGCGCGTCCATGGCTTCGATCAGGTGCAGCGTCGCCACCTCGCTGCCGGCGGCGTTGGTCACCGCCATGTCCACGCTCGGCCGTTCTTCAAAAGGCGTCAGGCTGAAATGCAGCTTCATGCGCCGTCCATCGGGATAAGGCTGCACCGCGATGCCGGCAAAGCGCACCTCGGCCCGCGGCCGCGGCGCCGGCACTTCTTCCGATTCATCGTACAGGGGGATGTCGGCCATGGATAAATTATACCCTTATCAGGTTATAATTGTCCCTGGCGCTCTCCGCCGCCCCACCTTGATCGGCCCGCCATCCACCCTGGGAGGACAGCATGGAAATTGTTACCCGCGACTACAAGCGCAGCAACATCATTCGCGTCATCGGGCGGGTGGATGCCAGCACCTACAAACAGCTGGAAAGCACCCTCAAGGAATACATCGACACCGGCCGCACGCACATCGTGCTGGAGATGGACGGCACCGACTTCCTCGGCAGCGCCGGCGTGCGCGTGCTCATCTCGGCGCAAAAGGCCCTTAAGCCCCGCGGCGGCAAGCTGGTCATCGCCCAGCCGTCCGAGCGCGTCAAGGACGTCCTGGCCCTGGCCGGGCTCGAGTCCCTCTTCCCCGTCTACGACTCGACCGTGGCGGCGCTGGCTTCGGAATAAGGCCCGGCATGCCCCGTAAGCTCAAAATCGAAACCCTGGCCATCCACGCCGGCCAGGAACCCGACCCGTCCACCGGGGCGGTGATGACGCCGATTTACCAGACGTCCACCTACGTGCAGACGGCGGTGGGCGAGCACAAGGGCTACGACTACGCCCGCACCGGCAACCCCACGCGCACGGCCCTGGAAGCCAACCTGGCCGCGCTGGAGGCCGCCGAGCACGGGCTGGCCTTTGCCTCGGGCATGGCCGCCATCGACACCCTGCTCAAGCTGCTCGACCCGGGCGACCACGTCCTGGCCAGCAACGACGTCTACGGCGGCACCTTCCGCCTCTTCGACAAACAGTACAAGAAATATGGCCTGGAGTTCGACTACGTTGAGGCCACCGACCTCGACGCCGTCAAGGCCCGCCTGCGGCCGAACACCCGCTTTGTCTGGATCGAGACGCCCACCAATCCTAAGCTCAAGGTGGCCGACCTGCGCGCCATCGCCGCGGCCGCCCACGCGCACAACCCGGCCGTGCGCGTGATCGTGGACAACACCTTCGCCACGCCTTACCTCCAGCAGCCCCTGACGCTTGGCTGCGACGTGGTCGTACACTCGACCACCAAGTACCTCGGCGGCCACTCCGACGTCGTCGGCGGGGCCCTCCTCACCAGCGACGCCGCTCTCTACGAGCGCCTGGCCTTCCTCCAAAACGCCGCCGGCGCCATCCCCGGGCCGATGGACTGCTTTCTCGTGCTGCGCGGCATTAAGACCCTGGCCGTGCGCATGGACCGCCACGGCGAGAACGCCCTGGCGGTGGCGCAGTTCCTCTCGGACCACCCGCGGGTCACCGAGGTGATTTACCCCGGGTTGGACAGCCACCCGCAGTATGCGGTGGCCGCGCGCCAGATGCGCAACGGCGGCGGCATGATCTCCTTCTATGTGGCCGGCGGCGAGGCCGCCGCTCGCGCCCTGGCCGGGCGCACGCAGCTCTTTGCGCTGGCCGAGTCCCTGGGCGGCGTCGAGTCGCTTATCGAAATCCCCGCCGCCATGACCCACGGCTCCACCAAAGGCTCTCCCCTCGAGATCGACCCCGGCCTCATCCGCATTTCCGTGGGCCTGGAGAATAAGGACGATTTGATCGAGGACCTCGCGCAGGCCCTAAAAGGGTAATTGGTAGCTCGTAATTGTTGAGCAATTACAAGTTACCAATTACCATTTACCCCCTTCAAACCCAGCATGACCGAAATACCCTCTTCTGTCCCTCCCCTCGTCGGCGTCATCATGGGCAGCCAGTCCGACTGGGAGACCATGCAGCACGCCGCTGCGACCCTGGCGCGGCTCGATGTGCCGCACGAGTGCCGCGTGGTCTCGGCCCACCGCACGCCCGCGTGGATGGCGGAGTACGCCGCCGGCGCCGAGGCGCGCGGGCTGGAAGTGATCATCGCCGGGGCGGGGGGCGCCGCGCACCTGCCGGGCATGGTCGCGGCGCAGACCTTATTGCCCGTGCTCGGCGTGCCCGTGGAAAGTCACGCCCTTAAGGGGCTGGACTCGCTGCTGTCCATCGTGCAGATGCCGGGCGGCGTGCCCGTCGGCACCCTGGCCATCGGCAAGGCCGGCGCCATCAATGCCGCCCTCCTTGCCGCCGCCATCCTCGCCAACTCCCGGCCCGCTCTCCGCGAAAAGCTCCGCGCCTGGCGCGATGAGCAAACGCGCACCGTGCGCGAGACGAAGCTGCCGGGCGAGCAGTAATTGGAGATTGGTGATTTCACTATCGGGCGCTTTTAGGCCATGACCCGCTGAGCGCGCCAGATTGGTCACCAACGGCTCAATAAAAGGCAAAAAATGCCGCTGCAGGCCCACCTGCTCATTCTGCGTCCAGCGACTGAAGCGTTTCTCCCGGCTGGCCCGCAGCGTGTCATCCGCCGCTTTGCTGGCCATTTTGGGCAATTGGCATCTCTTGCCCAACACAATCCCGGTCACCAGCCCGGCCAGGGTGGTCAACTGCCGGGCCAGATTGCCTTCGGGTTCAACGGGGTACAGTTGCTTCACGGCGCCTTTTATGGCACGATACACGCGACGGCTGTCACTCATGGGTGCGCTCCAGTCTTTTAGTCGAGGCCTAGAGCTTACTTGGAGTGGCCGCCGTTTGTCAAAACTGTCCGGTAGTGAAAAGAAGAGAAAGGGTTCATAGTTGGGGCAAGAGTCGTTTCGAGAGTATTTGCTGACCGTCCAGCAGGCCACGGATAAGATTTCGCAGCGCCAAAAGCGGGAAATGATACTGCGCGGCTTGCTGCAAAGCCTCTTCGAGGTGAAGGATAGCCAGCGCCTGTTCAGCACCGAGGGGCAGCGATTGCTTTGGAACACGACGGCCATTTGCATGTGCGCGAAGTGTGGCGAGCCTGTCACCTGGAATGACTTTACCATCGATCATATTGCTGCATACAGCCAAGGTGGCAGGACAGAGCTGGACACCGCAGCGCTGATGCATAAGTGCTGCAACGCCAGTCAAGCTAACAAGGAAGCGAACAGAGGACAAGTATGACAGTGACAATAGGCGGAGTGAGCCGCCCAGATGATTCGGTTAGCACGGCGGGCTTCGCGATCTGTCTGGCACTCACCAATGCCGCAGCCAGCGATGTGCTTGGTGTCTATGCTGATCTGAACCCGAATGCAACAATTGAGTTCTCTAGCGACAGCGAAGCGCGCTATCAGGCCAGAAAGATCTTGAAAGATCTCGTTCAGGGCAATGGCCACTTGCACGCGTATTTGGGCAACGAAGGCAAAGACCGTGAGGGCGAGCGTTCAATCGAATTGCACATCGCCACTGACATCGATACGGCCGCAAACCGCGCGTTTTTGGCCAAGACACGGAGCAAGACCCTGAGGCTGGTCGGCTCGGAAAAGTTTGACCGGCGTGCCAATGCCAAGGAGTTCTTACTTTTCAACGTGAAGCTCGCGGATTTTTTGGCAGGCACCTGTCGGCCAAACACATTGACGGCTCAGATTGCCTTCGAACTCGACCATGAGGCATTGTGGGTCCAGCCCGGCTTTCCCAAGGCGCTCATGGCCAATCTGGTCGCGCTGCCGGAGCCCACTGCTCGAGCCGAAACAATGAAGCGCCGCCTTAGCGATTGGCGCGCATATTTGGCAGTGCTGGAGCGCACCGCCGAGGCCAAGCAGTTCTCCGTCCGTTATCTGCATTTCCGGCGCAAAACCGGCAATGGCCGCGACATTGCCTTTGGCCTGGATACGGGCACCGATGGCTTTGATTGGGAGAAAATCCGCGGCGCTGTCAATGAGCCGGTGGCGGTGCGGCAGCCCGGGACGCCACGCATCGATGAACGTGGTCACGACGGCGACCGCGACGAGCACAACGATTGGCTGATTGGCAACATCAAGGACGTGCGTGTTCACCAGGCCGAGCTGCTGGTCGAGCTGGAGGATGATGCCGCCGAATTGATCGAGCGTGGGCTGCGGCAATTGCCGAGCGCGGCCTGGATCGTCTACAAAGCCGATGGGGACCTCAGCCAGATTCGGAGGCTTAAATCCGGCCTGGAATCACTCGAACGCGGCTTTGCCGCAAATCCCCGCCTGGGTGAATTTCTGTTTGATGCGCGGCAGGCCAGGCTGCCCAACCCGGCTGCTTCCATCCAGTTGTCGCGTGACGAGCTATTGCAGGGCTTCCTCAACGAGGGCCAGTTGCAAGCCGTAGAAGGCGCGCTGAATGCGCCTGACTTCTTTCTCATCCAAGGCCCGCCGGGCACAGGCAAGACCACGGTTATTGCCGAGATTTGCTATCAAAACACGCTGCGTGGCCACCGCACCCTGATTGCCTCGCAGGCCAACCTGGCGGTAGACAATGCCCTGAGCCGACTTGCCTACCACGCCAGCCTGCGCGCCCTACGCCGCGGCCGGGCCGAACGGGTTGAGGAAGAGGGGCAGCCGTTTCTTGAAGAGCACGTGGTCGGCACGTGGCTTACGAAGACCGCCCAGGCTTGCGAGCAAGACCTGCAGCAGCGCCGCGAGCGCGTGCGGCTGTTTGAGCAACTCCTGCAAGATCAGTCCAGACTGCAGGTCTTTGCCGTCGAGAACCAGCCCCGGAACGCCGCCATTCAGGGCCAGCGTAGCAAGACTGTCATATTGCAGGCCCAAATCGACAGCCTTCAGGTGACGCGTAGCCAAACTGAACTGAACCTGCGCTGCTTGGAAGCTTATGCGCAGGTGCTGGCTGCCTGGCGCCGCGGGCACTTGGAGCTGAACGCGCACGGTCAAGACCTGGCCCATGCACATCCGGATTCAGCGATAGGCGAGGGGGCTGGATTGGACGTCGAGACGGATGTGCGGCGTCGGCTCACGCGGCTGATAACCCAATGGGTCCGATTGATGGCGGCGACCAACGAGGCTCACCTCGAGGCTGAGTCACAGGCAGCTTTCAGCCAATTGTTGCGCCTATGGTGGCAGAGTTGGATGGCCTGCCAGGAATTGGTTCGGCGGTTTCAAACGGTTCGGGAACTGGCGGATGAGCAGACAACGGCCGCCGCCGCCTGGTTCCAGCTGGATGTCCAGGTCCGGGCAGTCGCAGCGGCTGTAGCCCAACTGCGAGAGCAGGCGCATCAGGCTGTGAAGGACCGTGAGGAGCTGGTCAGAATCGAAACCAATTTGCTCCAGCAACTGTCCATCCTAAGTTCTGATCGAGCGCGGCTCGAGCAGGCCGAGTCCGCCATCCTGCACAGCGTTCAGGATAGCGCGAGCACACTCGCTGCCAACCAACCTTATCTGCCCGATACCCTGGGGACGCCCGGTCTACGCCGCATTTGGCCTGCAGCCTGCCATTCCGCCCAACTCGAAGTCTTAGCGCGCATGGTGGCTGAGCGAAGAAACATCCAATCTGCCCTGGCTGGTCTGGAGACCCTGAGCCAGCCTGTTGAGCAGTTGGCGGCACGTCTGATGCTCGCATCTCTGCCTGAAATCATCGAGCGCGAAAGGCCGAGTTCGCCTGGGTGGACGGGAACAGTACTGGGCAACGCTGTGGTGCGGGACAGCGCTGGCAAGCTGCAAGCGGCCCCAGCCGCGACGGCAATGTTGGCGCAGTTGGAGCCCCAGTTATTGGCTCGCACGGTTCCCTGCACGTGGTGGCAGCGGCTGCTGGGGCAGGAGAGGCAGCGACAGCGTGATCTGGCGCGCTGGGTATTGCGCTTACAGGCGTTTGCGGCTGAGCTGAATCGGCAGCAGGCTGCCCTTCGCAAACGAGATGATATTTGCCGCGCGCAGATCGGGGTGATGATCCGCGAGGCAGCCATACGCATAGGGCACACTGCTTGGGAGGCCCTTTCCGAACAGCAGCGGCAGGCCAAGGCCGCGCTTGCTGCCAATCGAGACAGGCGTCCGGAACTGGAAGCGTACCGCGCGTCGTTGCTGCGGCAGGCTGATGAATTGGAGCAAGGGCAGGCTGAACGGCAGGCCCAACAGCAACGACTGTGTGCCAGCTTATCAAGTTTCGCCAGTTCCACCTTAGACCTGGCATCGGCAAGTGGATTGCGAGAACTACTTGAGAAGATGCCGTCTATGGCTCAGCCGGCCTGGGAGGCTGGCTGGCGCGCAGCAGCGGATTCATTCGAAATACAGACCCAGGCGCTCAGCGAGGCGGAAGTCGTTCTTGACCCGCAGGCAGGCGCAATTCGGCTGCGTGCGTTGCTCGCTGGTCAAGACGCCAAATCACGCGAGCAACTCGAAAGGATCGCGGCACAGCTCAGTGACGTGCAGGCGCAACTAGCGGATGCGCAGCTGGCGCTGGCCTCGGCCGTTCGCCAGTATGCGGCGGCATCTGAGTGGTGGCAGCTAACGCACGCGGCCATCCCCGAACGCCTTCGGCCGGTACTGGCTGGGCGCGATATCACCGATGCGGCTTACCTGGCCGAGATGAGCGCGGCCATGGGCCAGTGGGGTGAGGAACTGGCAGCTGAGCGCGCTTACCTGGCGCGCTGCGAGGAGGGCGTTTCTGCTTGGGTAAAGCGTCTCCGCCGTGCTGAATCCCGAGACTACGGCGATCTAAAGCAAGTCTACATCGACAATGCCAATGTCATTGGCATCACGTGCAGTCAAGCGGGCGCGTGGCGCTTCAGCGAGGAGTATCACAACTTCGATTGCGTTATCATTGACGAGGTTAGCAAGGCTACGCCGCCTGATCTTTTATTGCCCATGTTGAAAGGCGCAAAAATCATCCTGGTTGGCGATCACAAGCAGCTCCCGCCGATGATCGGCTCAGACGCCATCGCCGATCTCGCCATCGATCTGGGCGTTCCCAA
The DNA here is from genome assembly GCA_964449185.1 of uncultured Anaerolineales bacterium. Classification (GTDB taxonomy): domain Bacteria; phylum Chloroflexota; class Anaerolineae; order Anaerolineales; family UBA6663; genus CAYUYN01. The sequence continues at coordinate 11,092 of CAYUYN010000053.1, forward strand.
GACCGATCTGGCGCACCTTGAGCGCTCGTTATTCAAAGAGCTGTTCGAGCAGTGCCCATCAGATCTCAAAGTGATGCTGAGAGATCAATATCGCATGCACCCACAAATCATGGATTGCATTAACCAGTTCTACGAGCCGAAGCTGGTGTGCCGGATCGATGACCCTGACAAAATACGTGCCCATGGCTTTGACCTGCCTCTTGTGCGGCCAGGCAACCACGCCATCTGGATCTCTACGCCGGTAGGTGCCGACCACGCGGAAGCGCGGTTCGGCACCACCTTCGCCAATTTGGCCGAGCTGGACATTATTGAAGCCATACTAGATCAGCTTGATACAGCCTGGGCGTCTAAGGTGGCCGCGGGCTCGAAGCGGAAGCAGGTCGCCGTCATCACGTTTTATGGTGCCCAGGTGCGCGAGTTGCGGAATCGATTGGTGAACCGGCCCGCCGGCAAGGAGTACAAGGCGCTCGAATTGCGGGTAGGCACGGTTGACCGCTTCCAGGGAATGGAACGCCCAGTTGTAATAGTCAGCCTGGTGCGGAACAATCCGCAGGGCGACGTCGGGTTCGCGCGGGCGCCTGAGCGTATTAATGTGGCTTTCTCGCGCGCCCAAGAACTGCTCGTTATCGTCGGCAGCCAACAGCTCTTTTGCGAGGGCGCGCGCAGCAGCGAAACGCGGGCAAGCTATGAACGGGTGGCTTCCGTCGTTCGCCGTGCCAGCGGCTATCGGACCCCGATGGATGTCAATGACCCCGCCACCCGTTGACCCTCGGCTGGCCAAGTTCGTCACGGATATCGAAGCCCAGGAAATCGGGTTACGCGTGATTGCGGCCCGGGTGTACAAGTTGCCCCTTGTCGTTCTCGGCGCGCGCGTTGGCGTGCAAAGCCCACGCCAGTTCAATGTCTTGGAAGAGTTCATTTTGCAGCTCACGAATGATTTGTTGCCGCCGCCTACCACGGTCGAACTGGCCGCCATGCTGGGGTTGGATCAACTCTTTGTCAAGGCTACTGCCCAAGAGTTGGGACAGCTTCAAGCGTTGAGTGTTGAAGGCGATGGACGCCTTGGCCTGACCAGTGTGGGGCGCCAGTATTACCAGCAGGGCCAAGTCCCACGGCCGCCGGAGTACCATACCCTGCAATTGGGCTTGCTCGGCTTAACGCACGAGCTGCGAGTGTGGAAGACACTCCCGCCCGCGATACCTGACGCGGAATTCCTGCCAGGAGGGCGTCAGGCCGAATTGGAAACGCAGGTGATGCAAGCTGCGAGAGCAATCACCAGCGAACAAGTGATTGAAGCCACGCGCAAGGCAGGTTTAGGTCTGCATGTGCCGAAAGAGGGTCGATTGATCACGGAAGTGGAGGCGGCGGTGATCCGCCAGACGGCCTACAGTTCGTGTGGCGTTCTATTGGTACAGGATACAGCTTGCCCGACCAGGACGGATGACAATATCAGTCTTCGCGCCTTTAACCTTACCACCAATACTCCCGATTTTGGGTTGGAGCAGGCGCTGCAACGGTGGCTGGTCGAGCAAGGCATTGGACTGGATGACTTGCTGCCGCCGGACAGCATGCCAGAAACGCTCTTGGGTGAAACGCCCGTTGTGCCTACGGAGGCTACCAGCCTCCAGGCCGGCCTGGCTCAACTGGTGTACGCCGAGCACATTGCCGGCATGCGCGGAACTCAAGAAGAGACCCAAACGCCCGTTTCGCAAACGACGGTGAACAAAGGTACCGTCGAGTTGCTGCGCGACGGCCATATCCGACCGCGATTCCTGCAGGCCCTGCAATCGGCTCAGTACACCGTTCTGATTATTTCACCCTGGATTTCTGAACAGGTCGTGGATGAGGCATTCAAGCAGAAGCTGAGGGAGTTGGCTCAACGGCGGGTGCAAATTATCGTGGGCTGGGGAATTGCGCGTTCGCGCGAGCTTGAGGAGCGTGTCCCGCCTGAGACTCTCTTCAATGAGCTGCACAGCATCATGACACCCGAAGGCGTGCCAGCTGTCACGGTGTGGTGGATCGGCAATCAGCACAGCAAGGATGTGTTGGTGGATCGGCGTATTCATCTTTCGGGTTCGCACAACTGGCTCTCGTATCGCGGTGATCGCCAGCCACGCGGGGAGTCAACCTACTTCGTGACAATGCCCGAGCCGGTGCAGCAAGCCGCCGATCACGTCGAAGGACTGCTGACGGAGGCCAGCCGGCAGCAATGGTCGGCAGAGACACGCAAAGAGATTGCTAGCCCAGCTATTCTGAGGCGTTGTTGCACGACCTGGGTGATCACAGGACGGTACGGCGAGGCTTTTGAGCGAATTGCCGCATTGGGCCGAGATGGTGCGAAAGCTGATCTGGCCGTCGAGTTGCTTGGTCTGGTGTGCCTGATTCTGGCTGCTCGGCCTACCGAGACACTGGCCATGGCAGATATTCTGGATACGCTCCAACTGGCTGCCAGCGAAGTGCTAAAAACCTTCGCTACCGCTGCGGAAACGCCTGGGCAGCTATCGGAGGCGGTCAAAGCCATCCGCCGGCTGCTCGCCCGCTTCGCTGATCAAGGACAGGGGGGCTTGGTATCCTTTCTTGATGAAGAGCGTGACCTCTGGACCCAGATAGGCCTAATCACGGCCGGCCAGACGACCAGCGACTTTGTACGCTCGCTCAAAGGAACACCCGTATCGGCCAGGAAGGCAAAGAAAGAAAAGAAGAAGGGGAAGCGCAAGTGACCCAGTTACCGTGCCTAATTGGGCGACCGGCAAGGTATGTGGACAGCATGCGCCGCACCCTGTCCACGCGTTACAGCGAGGCCAGTGAGATCCTGTACGAAATGGATCCCGTCACCTGTCCTCGCCAACTCCCGGCCCGCTCTCCGCGAAAAGCTCCGCGCCTGGCGCGATGAGCAAACGCGCACCGTGCGCGAGACGAAGCTGCCGGGCGAGCAGTAATTGGAGATTGGTGATTGAACCCGGCTCCACCCTCGGCATCCTCGGCAGCGGCCAACTTGGCCGGATGCTGGCCCTCTCCGCCCGGCAGATGGGCTACCGCGTGCACACCTTTTCGCCCGAGGCCAACTCCCCCACCGGCCAGGTGGCCGACCGCGAGGTCGTCGCGCCCTACACCGACCTCGACGCCGTGCGTGACTTTGCGCGCGCGGTGAGCGTGGTCACCTTTGAGTTCGAGAACGTCCCGGCCGCCACCGCCGCCACGGCCGCCGAACACGCGCCCGTGCGGCCCGGCGGCGACGTGCTCCAGGTGGCCCAACACCGCCTGCGCGAGAAGGACTTCCTCGCACAGGCCAACCTGCCGGTGGTCCCCTACGCGCCCATCCACTGCCTGGCCGATCTGCGGGCCGGCCTGGCCCGCCTCGGCTGCCCGTCCGTGCTCAAAACCGCGGCCTTCGGCTATGACGGCCAGGGGCAGGTGAAGATCAGCGCGCCCGCCGAGGCCGAGGCGGCCTGGGACGCCATTGCCAAGGCCAACGGCCCGCAGCCCGCCGTGCTCGAAGCCTGGGTGGACTTCGACCGCGAGCTTTCGGTGGTGGCCGCCCGCGGCCTGGACGGCGCCTTCGCCCACTACGGCGCGATTGAGAACCAGCACGCCCACCACCTCCTCGACCTCTCGCTGGCGCCGGCTCGCGTGGCGCCGGCGGTGGCCGCGCAGGCCGTGGACCTGGCGCGTTGTGTGCTCGAGCGGCTGGACGTCGTGGGCGTGCTGTGCGTCGAATTCTTCCACACCGCCGATGGCCGCCTGCTGATCAATGAGATCGCGCCGCGCCCGCACAACTCCGGCCACCTCACGATCGAGGCCTGCGCCACCAGCCAGTTCGAGCAGCAGCTGCGCGCTGTCTGCGGCCTGCCGCTCGGCGCCACCCACCAGCCGCGCCCCGCGGCCATGGCCAACCTGCTGGGCGACCTGTGGACCGAGGCCGGCGGCGAGCCGCACTGGGCGGCGGCGCTGGCCCTCCCCGGCGTCCACCTCCACCTCTACGGCAAACAGCAACCGCGCCCCGGCCGAAAAATGGGCCATCTGACGGCAGTGGCAGACGACCTGGAGACAGCCAAGGCCCTGGTGCTGCAAGCGCGGCGCAAGCTGGTCAAGGGGTAATAAGTAATTGGCAATTGGTAATTGGCCAATTACCAATTGCCAGTTACCAATTACAATCCCCGCATGATCGAACTGTCCATCACCTCCCTCACCCACGCCGGTGAAGGCATCGGCCGGCACGAGGGCCTGGCGGTCTTTGTGCCCTTTGCCCTGCCCGGCGAGACCGTCCATGTCGAGATCGTCGAACAGAAGAAGCGCTTTGCCCGCGCGCGGCTGTTGGAGGTGCTCTTGCCCGCGCCCGAGCGCCTCGTTCCACGCTGCCCGCATCACTTTCAGTTGGCGTCGCCGGAGGGGTTTGATTCAAGTACCCTCTCCACGGCCTGCGGCGGCTGCCAACTGCAGCACCTCGACTATGCCGGGCAGCTGGCCTTCAAGCACCACACCGTGGTCGAACAGCTCACCCGCGTCGGCGGTCTGGCGGACCCGCCCGTGCGCCCGACCCTGCCTTCACCGGTTGTCTTCAACTATCGCAACCACGCGCAGTTCTCGCTGACGTCCGAGGGCCGCCTGGGCTTCTGGTCAGCCGACTCGCGCCGCGTGGTGGTCATCCGCGAGTGCCACCAGATCGAGCCGCCCCTGGCCGAGCTTTTCCATCATGTCGCGGTTGAGCCGGCCCAAGTGCCCGAGCTGGAACGGGTCAACCTGCGCGCCGGCGCCGATGATGAGACCCTGGTTGTGTTGGAGGCCAGCCTCGAGGGTCCGCCCGAGGTGGAGCTGGACATGCCGGTCGACGCCGCCTTGCTGAGGCCGGACGGCGCCTCCCTGGCCCTGGCCGGCCGTGACGACGTCCTCATGGAAGTGCGCGGCCGGCCCTTCCGCGTCTCGGCCGGGTCGTTCTTCCAGGTTAACACGGCCATGGCCGAGCCCCTGGTCGACCTCGTGCTGGAGGCCCTCTCCCTGGCTGGCGGCGAGGCCGTGCTGGACCTCTACTGCGGGGTAGGGTTGTTTACGGCCTTCATCGCGCCGGTCGCGGGCCGCGTGGTGGGCGTGGAGTCTTTTGCGCCGGCCGTAGCCGATGCCGCCATTAACTTGGACGAGTTTGAGAACGTGGAAATCTACGCGGCCCCGGTGGAGGCCGTGCTGCCCCGCCTGGAAGGCGCCTTTGACGCCGTCGTGCTCGATCCGCCGCGCGCCGGCTGCACGCCGGAGGGCCTGGACGCGCTGCTGGCCGCCCAGGCGGCACGAATCGTGTACGTCTCCTGTGACCCGGCCACCCTGGCCCGTGATGCCAAACGCCTCGTGGCGGGCGGCTACACCCTCGCCTGGGCGCAGCCCTTGGACATGTTTCCGCAGACGTACCATGTCGAGACAGTGGCGCTCTTCACGCGCGGGTAAGGCCAAGACCTCGGAGGTCTCCTCCTGGCTGAAGCCCGGTGTGTTCCGCCGTTCGTCCCGCGCCCAGG
>CAYUYN010000054.1:0-6320 GCA_964449185.1 uncultured Anaerolineales bacterium
GGCGTCCGCAGCACGTCAATGCCCGCCTGCTGGCTCAGCCCGCTCGCCAGCAGCACCGGCTCGGCGCCAAGGGTTTGGCGGTACAGCGACCAGCCGGCGGCGTTGATTTGGCCCAGATAAACCAGGGTGGCCGAGTCCTGCCACTGGAGGTCGGCCAGGCTGCTGAGCCCGGGCGACCAGGGCTGGAGCGTGCCGTCCAGCGCCAGGGCGTAGCCGCTGCCGGGCGCGCCGCCGGGGGTGCTGGCATAGGCAAAGTGCTGGCCGTCGGGGGCAAAGCCCCAGCCGCTCAGCACGTCGCGGGCGTCGACGATGGTGTTGCTGGTGTCGGCGCCGGCCAGGCGCAGCACGTGCACGTCTTCGGTCTGGCTGCTGCCGGGCTGGAGCAGGGAATAGACCATATATTGCCCGTCAGGCGAGAACATGGGCTTGATCAGCCCGCCGAACACAAAGTTGCCGGGCACGCTGGCCAGGATCTGCACAATGCCGTCCACCCCCACGCGATACAGCGTGGCGCTCGGGTCGGGCGCCATCGGGTCCATCGAGGGCACGGCAGCGCTGAAGGATAGGCTGTCAGCATTCCAGTAAATGTCCGGCTTGAAAAAGTACTCGCTATACGTCAGGACGCTGGGGAAGGTGACCAAGTCGCGGCGCAGGTTGCTGCCGTCCGCGTTGACCAGGCCCAGGCCGGTCGGGTACGAGAACCCGACGAACTGGCCATTGGGCGAGACCGCGTAGTTGCCGCCCGAACCCGCCGCCAGGAGGGGCTGCACGGCGCCGGTGTCGGCGTTGACGGCGTGCAGGTCCAGGTTGATGTACTCACCCGGCCCCTGGATGCCGCCGATGGGCACGTAGCGGGTGTCGAAGATCAGGGTGTGGGTGCCCGGCCGCCACTCGTAGGAGCGCGGCGAATTGACGTTGGCCGGGTCGGCCGCGGGCACGGTGGCGGCCTCCACCAGCAGGCGCGGCGCGGCAGCCGGGTCGGCTAGCGCACCCGCGCCCACCACCCACAGGGTTGAGTCGCCGTAGAACACCCCCGTCTGGTAGGCCACCCATTGGCCGTCGAGCGACAGGCTGGGCTGCCAGATGGCCTGGCCGGCGGGCGCGCTGGCCAGCACCGCGGGCGTGCCATCGGCGCCCAGGCAGAACAGGTTGGCGCCCTCGGCGTAGACCACCGAGCAGGTGGCGGCCGGGGGCGCGTCGGGGGTGAGGGTGGCCGCCGGCTCGGAAACGGCGGTGGGCGCCTCGGGCGTAGCGGTCGTCTCGGTCGGCGCCGGCACGGTGGGCACCAGCGCGGTGAGCGTGGCGGCCACCGCCGTCTCGAGCGAGCCAGGCGCGGTGGTCGGCGCGCCCAGGGAGGGCACCGCCGAGCAAGCCAGGGTGGCCAGGGATAACGCCAGGATGATTGCGAATATTCGCTGCATGGGGTGCCTCGTCAGAAGAATAACCGCAAAGAACGCAGAGCACGCAAAGAAAGCAAGATTACCACTAAGGCACCCAGACACAAAGTGTTGAACGGGTTTTCCCCATTAAACTTTGTGTCGTCGTGTCCTGGTGGTAATGCCTTTCTTTGCGGTCTCTGCGGTTAAAGCTTTTTACTCGTTGAACATCTCGCCCACGCTGCGGCCTTCGTGCGCGCGGCGGATGACTTCGCCCAGCAGGGGCGAGACGGACAGGACGCGCAGGTTGGGCAGGCGCTTGTTGGGCGGGATGGGGATGGTGTCGGTGGTGATGATTTCGGTCAGGGGCAGGTCGGCGAGGCGGTCAATGGCCGGGTGCGAAAAGACCGGGTGAACGACGGAGAGGTACACGTCGCGGGCGCCGTGGGCCTTGACGATCTGCACGGCCTGCACCACCGAGCCGGCCGTGACCACCTCATCGTCCACGATGATGACGTCCTTGCCGGCCACGTCGCCGATGATAGACAGGGCCTGCGCGCTGGCGTCGTTGCCGGTGCGGCGCTTCTCGACGAAGGCCAAGCTGGCGCCGAGGCGGGCGGCAAAGTTGCGGCCCTTCTTAGCAAAGCCCAGGTCGGCGGTCACAATAACGGGGTCGTGCAGGTCGGCGCGCTTCTCTCGGAAGTAGGTGCTCAGGATGTGGAAGGCGGTCAGCACATCGCCGGGGATGGAGAAGAAGCCCTGGATCTGGCCGGCGTGCAAGTCCATGGTGATGTAACGGTCGGCGCCGGCCACCTCCAGCATGTCAGCGACCAGGCGCGCGGTGATGGGCACGCGCGGCTGGTCCTTTTTGTCCGAGCGGGCATAGGCCAGGTAAGGGATGACGGCCGTGATGCGCGCGGCGGAGTCCAGCTTGAGGGTCTGGATCATGATCAGCAGCTCCATCAGGTTGTCGCTGACGGGCGCCGAGGTGGTCTGGATAACGTAGACATCCTTGCCGCGCACGCTGCTGTGCAGCCGCACAAAGATGTTGTCGTTGGGGAACTTGATGATGTCGCGCCCGCTGAGCGGCAGGCCCAGGTAGCTGGCAATGGCCGACGAGAGTTCCGGCGAGGCCGTGCCGCTGAAGAGCTTGATATCGCCGTACATAACCGAGTCGCGATGAGGGGCCATAGGGCGGGATCGGCCTTGGGCTAAGCCGGCGGCAGCAGGGGCTGCGACCAGTCGCTGCGCAGCAGGCCCATGAGCAGGGTATCGCGGAAGGCGCCGGCGCTGTAGTTATCCTGGCGCAGCCGGCCCTCGTGCGCAAAGCCCACCTTTTCGTAGCAGCGGATGGCGCGGGCATTGTCGGCGTACACGCGCAGCCAGACGCGGTTGAGGTTGAGCGTGTCGAAGCCAAAACCCGCCAGGGTGGCCACGGCATCGGTGCCAAAGCCGCGGCCCCAAAAATCGCGCGCGCCGATGGCAATGCCCAGCTCGGCATGCCGGTGGCGCGCCTCGAGGCTGTGGAAGCCGCACGAGCCGATGTGCACCCACGGGCCTACGGCCATATCGGCCGGCTGGGCGTCGAGGGCAAAGGCCTGGGTGTCGCCGGCCGTCAGGTTGCGCTCGTACCACTTCTCTTCCTGGCCCTGGCTCATGGGCAGATGCAGGGCCAGGTTGGCGCGCACCTCGGGGTCGGAGAACCACTTTACGAAGCGCGGCAGGTCGTCTTTTTCGATGGGGCGGAGACGGATCCTTTGACCTAAGATCATGGTGTGACTCCATAGAGCTGTAATTGGTAACTGGTAATTGGTAAATGGCCTCCAATTGCTAATTACCAATTGCTAATTACCACTTACCACTTACTTCTCATTCGCAAAAGTCCCCTGTGCCAGCAGCCGCGCGGCACTGGCCGGGTCAAGCTCGCGCCGCAATATCCGGTCGAGCGCATCAGCCAGGGCGGCCGGGCCGACTTGCGCCAGCAGGCCGGCCAGCAGCCGGTCGCGCAGACGATTGTGCAGCTCGTGCGCCAGCCGCTCGCGCTCACGCACGGCCAGCTCGCCCGTGGCCGCCAGGTGCTGGCGGTGCCTGGCTATTACCTCAATCAGCGCGTCGATCCCTTTGCCCTGCACCGCCACGGTCTGCAGAATGGGCGGCATCCAGATGTCGGCGGGCGCGGGCACAGGCTCAGCCAGCACGCGCTCAACCGGCGCCGGCACGCCGTGATGCCAGCCCTCTTGGGCCGCCGCCCAACGGCGCTGCGTCGGGTGCGCCAGGTCCAGCGAGGCGCGCAGGGCGCGCACGGCGGCATCGGCGCCGGGCTGGTCGGCCTTGTTCACCACCAGCACATCGGCGGCTTCCAGCAGGCCGGCCTTAATCGCCTGCACGTCATCGCCCAGGCCGGGCGCCTCCACCACCACGGTGGTGTGCGCCGTGCGGGCCACTTCCACTTCCGACTGTCCCGCGCCGACCGTCTCGATCAGCACCTGCTCAAAGCCGGCCGCGTCCAGCACGCGGGCCATGTCGGCGGTGGCGGCAGCCAGGCCGCCCAGCGAGCCGCGGCTGGCCAGCGAGCGGATAAACACGCCCGGGTCACCCGCCAGGTCGCGCATGCGGATGCGGTCGCCCAGGATGGCCCCGCCCGTAAACGGGCTGCTGGGGTCCACCGCCAGGATGGCGACGCTGACCGGCCTGGCGGCCTGGCGGTAGTGCTTGGCCAGCTCGTTGACCAGGCTGCTCTTGCCGCTGCCGGGCGGGCCGGTAATGCCCACCAGATGCGCGCGGCCGGTGTGCGCGAAGAGCGCCGCCAGGGGCGCCTCCGCTTCGGGCGCGCCGTTTTCAATGAGCGTCAGCAGGCGCGCCAATTGGCGGCGGTCACCGGCCAAAATGGCGGCAGCCTCAACCATGGCGCCGCACGCACTCAGCCGGCCGCGCCCACGCTGGCGCGCACGGCCTTAATAATCGCCTCGGAGCTGGCGCCCGGTCCAAAGATGCCGGCCACGCCCATTTCCTTCAGCACGGGCACGTCCTCGTCGGGGATGATGCCGCCCAGGAACACGCGCACATCGCTCAGGCCGTTGGCGCGCAGCAGCGCGAGCACCTTGGGCACCAAAGCCATGTGCGCCCCCGAAAGAATCGACAAGCCCACCACCTGCACGTCTTCCTGCATGGCCGCCTCGGCAATCATCTCCGGGGTCTGGCGCAGGCCCGTGTACACGACCTCCATGCCGGCATCGCGCAGCATGCGCGCGATGACCTTGGCGCCGCGGTCGTGACCGTCGAGGCCAGGCTTGGCGACCAGAACGCGAATTTTATGATCGGAGGCGGTCATGGGTGGTGATGGGAACCGGCGTTGCGAGGGGATTATACCGCAAGCGGCGGAGAGGCGTGTGTGGGTGTGGAGGTATGGGCGCATTTCGGCCTGGGGACGAGATGCAGTCGGCAGTGGGTAAACGGGTGACAGGGTGAGCCCACGTCAGCGCTGGGCGCTGTCATGGGTAAATAGGTGACAGCGCCTGGCACTTGGGGCTGACGGGGTGGATGGGTCCCGCATTATGCAGCCGGTGCGTAGCACTTGGTCGCAGTTGGTAGCACTTAGTAGCAGATAGTAGCACTTGGTAGCAGATACGATTTTGACGAAAAAGGCTTGATTTGCCGATGAAATTGGCGATTTTGGGGTGTTTGGTAGCACTTGTCGCAAAAAACTCCTGGCACGTCTAGCGAAGCGGGCTGGGCGTCGTTGGCGCGAGCGGTGGCGGGCAGGCAGCGGGTGGACATACGACGAGTATAGCGGGTAATTGTTCCATCGCGAACCGGTGCTTGATACCCGGTAAAGCACGGGACGGCCCTCAAACTGAAAGGCGCCCTGGAGGCATGGAAGTGTGGTCGCAGTGCGCCGTTGAGCTACTGGTGCCCTCGGCGCTTGTTGCCCAAGAAGGATCTCCAGAGCCCGCCGTCCAATACGCAATGCGCCAGATTGCTACGGTTCTATTCCAGATTGTTCCAGCAGTTCTCGATACACCTGCTCAAATATCTTCTCGCGTACTGCCCGCCCGAAATCTTCATTGTCGTTGATGCGCTTGAACATATCGAAGTTGCTGTCAATCATAGTTTGAAGCACGGCATCAAAGAGCGCATCATGCAGCAAACGCACACTGTTGCGAGAATTGACTTTAGCGCTGGCCTGAAGGCTTTCATTGGCAGCATTGGCGCGCGGCACCAGGCGCACCTCCACCTGGGCGTCGAGCGCAGCTGCCACACGTCGCAGGGTTCCAAGACTGGCAGGGCGCCCACCCTCGAGGCGCGCGATCACCGGCTGTTGCATACCAGCGCGTTTTGCCAGCTCGCGTTGGGTTAGCCCGCGCTTCTGCCGCAGATCAATCAACTGGCGCACCAGGGCAAACTCCCCTTCCAGCACCTCGTAAGCCGCTTTCACTTCCGGATCTTTCAGGTGCTCTTCCAGTGAGAAAGGCACGCTGGGTGCAGTGACCTTCGTCTTGTTCACGTCTTGGTCCTTTTTTCGTAGTCAGCCAGACGCCGTTTCGCTGTGTCGATTTCCTTCTGAGGGGTCGCCTGGCTCTTCTTGGCAAACAGGTGCAGTAACAGAAACTTTCGGCCAGGCACTGCGGCATAGATGACACGGTAACTCTTGGGACGGCCATCCATGCGCAGCTCCCACAGTTTTTCTTGCAAATGCTGGGCGTGGGGCAGCTTCAATGCTGGGCCATAGTCCATTCGCAGCGTAATCACGCGCAGCACCCGGGCGGAGTCGGTCGCCTGCAAAGCCTTGAGGGCCTCATTTACTGGTACTGGCACGTGCCCCCGCGCTTCTCCGTAACTTTCGACGCTCCACGCGGCCTTTGGCTTGCTCACTGGAACCAGTGATAGCAAGTTTGCTATCGTCAGTCAAGTCTGGCTCTCGCGGGCCAACGCCCGCCGAGCAAT
>CAYUYN010000054.1:6420-12767 GCA_964449185.1 uncultured Anaerolineales bacterium
CCCACACTCCCATACCTCTTCACCGCCTGTTGTCCCATCCCGCGCTTCCGCGTAGAATACGCCCACATGGCTACAACGGTTTTCCAACCAAATGATCTGCCCGACACGGCCGAGGCGCGCCGCGCCGCCTGGGATCGGGTGGGGCGGGCCGGCGTGGCCGGCGTGTTGGCGCTGACCCTGGTGATGTACCTGGGCTGCGCGCTGCTGGCGCTGCGCTGGGCGCGCCAGCCCTTTATGGGCGGTTTCGTCGAGCCAACCCTCATCTTCAACGACGCCGGCGCCACCGGCCCCGACCCGTGGCCGGCCTTTGCCGCGGGCGTGCGCCCCCTCGACCAGCTGCTGACCGTCAACGGCCAGCCGGTGCCCAACAGCCGCGCGCTCAACCAGCGGCTGGCCCAAATGCAGGTGGGCCAAACCGTCACCTTGGGCCTGGCGCGGGCCGACGGCAGCCGGGCCGAGGCCGTGGTGACCCTGGCGCCCTTCCCGGCGCGCAGCTTTGTCACCCTTTTCGTGGTGCCCTATGGGGTGGGCCTGGCCTACCTGGCCATCGGCCTGCTGGTGCTGTGGCTGCGCCGCAACCGGCCGGCCGGGCGCGCCTGCGCGCTGTTCTGCGCCGCCGCCGCCGTGGGCTTGTGCGCCATCTTCGACCTGTACACCACCCACGCCTTCGCCTGGGCCTGGACCCTGGCCATCCCGCTCAGCGGCGGCGCGCTGATGACGTTAGGGCTCCTCTTCCCGCATGAGCTCACCCTGGTGCAGAAACAGCCCGCGCTGCGCCTGGCGGCTCTGGTCCCGGCCGTGGCGCTGGGCCTGTATGCGCTCTACACCCTGTATGCCCCCGGCCTGGACCCGCGCGCCTACATCGGCGCCTGGCGGCTGGGCTATGGCTACATGGGCGCCGGCATCCTGGGCTTCCTGCTCGTGCTGGCCTACCGGCGCTTCACCAGCCCCTCGCCCATCGCCCGCGAGCAGAGCCAGGTCATCCTGCTCGGCGCGCTGTGCGCCTTTAGCCTGATCTTCATCTGGGCCGTGCGGCCCTTCTTCAGCCCCGGTCCCCTGCCCCTCAACGCCGCGCGCGACCTGCCCTTGCTGGCGCTGTTCCCGCTGGCCATGGCCTATGCCCTGCTGCGCTACCGCCTCATCGACACGGACTACGTCGTCGGCCAGACGCTCATGTACGCCGCGCTGGTGATCTTTGGCCTGGTGGCCTACGGCCTCATCCTGGTCGGCCTCAGCCTCCTCGCCGGCGCGGTGGTGCAGGCCGACAACCCGGTCGCGCTGGCCCTGCTGGTCATCGCGCTGGTGGCGGCCTTCAACCCCCTGCGCGAGCGCCTCCAGGCCCTGGTCAACGATGCCTTCTTCCGCGGCACGCGCGCCTATCGCCAGCGGCTGCAGACCTTTGGCCGCGCGCTGACGCGGGCCGTGGCGCTCGGCGACATCTACCAGGCCGTGGACGAGCAGGTGCAGGGCGCCTTGCGCCCGGCCCACCTCTACCTGTTCCTGCGCGATGCGGCCGGCGGCGACTTTGCCGCCTATGCCGAGAACACTGGCCCGCGCGGGGCCAAGTCCGCCAACGCGCACACGCCCGCCCACACCGAGCTGCGCTTTGCGGCCGAGGGCGCACTGGTGAGCACGCTCCAGCGCGAGCGCGCCGCGCTCTACCTCACGCCCGAGACCCCCCTGCCCGCCCACCTGCTGCCCGACCGCGCCCGGCTGGCCCTGCTCGGCTCCACCCTCCACGCGCCCCTGCACGGGCAGACCGGCCTGGCCGGCTGGCTGGCGGTGGGCCCCAAGCTCTCGGGCCAGCCGCTGACGCGCGAGGACGTGCGCTTTGTGGAGGCCCTGGCCGACCAGGCCGCGCTGGCGGTGGAGCGCGCCACGGTCATCAGCGACCTGGAGCGCCGCGTGCGCGAGCTGAACGTGCTCAGCCAGATGTCGCAGGCGGTGAACTTCACCCTGGCCTACGACGACCTGCTGGAGCTGATCTACGCCCAGGCCAGCAAGGTGGTCGATACGCGCAACCTCTACATCCTGCTCAACGACGCGGCCGCGCTCAACTTCAGCTATGCCCTGTTTGTGGAAAACAACGAGCGCGAGAACGGCCAGGAGAACAAGCCCTGGCCCATGGGCCGCGGCCTGGCCGGCGAAATCCGGCGCACCGGGCAGCCCATCCGCACCGATAACTACCTGGCAGAGTGCCGCCGCCGCAACGTGGCCCCACGGTCCCGCCAGTACACCGCCTGGATGGGCGTGCCCCTCAACACCGGGGCCGACACCATCGGCGTGATGGCGGTGGCCAGCTTCGAGCCGGGCTTCACCTTCGCCGAAGACCAGCTCAAGATTTTCTGGGCCATCGCCGACCAGGCCGCCTCGGCCCTGGTGCGGGCGGGGCTGTTCTTGAAGTCGGAAGAACGCGCGCGCCAGCTCAGCACCCTCAACGAGCTGAGCACGTCCATGGCCTCCGACCTGGAGCTGGACCCGCTGCTCAGCCGCATCGTGCACAGCTCGATGGACATGCTCGTGTGCGACGCCGGCAGCCTGTTCCTGACCGACACCGACACCGGCGAATACGTCTTCCGCGTGGCGGCCGGGCCGGTCGGGCAGAACCTGGTGGGCCTGCGCATCGCGCGCGGCAAGGGCTTCGTGGGCGAGGCCATCGAGGGCGGGCAGGTCATCATCGTCAACGACGTGCAGAACGACCCGCGCTGGTTCAAAGGCTCCGACCAGTCCACCGGCTTTGTCACCCGCACGCTCATGGTGGTGCCCCTGCGCCGCGGCGGCCGCACCATCGGCGCGCTGGAAGTCATCAACAAGCGCGACGGCTCGCCCTTCGACGACGAAGACCGCACCCTGCTGACGGCCTTCGCCGGCCAGGCGGCCGTCGCCATCGAGAACGCCCGGCTGTTCGCCCAGACCGACCAGGCCCTCACCGAGCGCGTGGAAGAGCTGTCGGTCATGCAGCGCATCGACCGCGAGCTCAACGAGGCGCTGGACGTCAAGCGCGTCATGGACATCACCCTGAGCTGGGCCATGACCAACTCGCGCGCCTCGGCCGGCTCGGTGGGCATGGTCAACGCGGCCGGCATCCTCATCATCGCCACCCACGGCTACGGCGACACGGTCGAGCAGCTGCGCGACCGGCCCCTGCCGGTGGACCGCGGCATCATGGGCCGCGTGGTGCGCACCGGCCGGATGAGCCTGGTGCGCGACGTGCGCACCGACCCCGACTACCGCGGCATCCTGCCGGCCACGCGCTGCCAGCTCACCATCCCCATCGTGCGCGAGGGCATCGTCGTGGGGCTGATCAACCTCGAAAGCCCCTCCGGCGACGCCTTCAACGACGACCAGGTGGCCTTCGTCACCCGCCTGATGGACCACGCCTCGGTGGCCATCACCAATGCCCGCCTGTACAGCGAGGTGACCGCCGCCAACATCGCCAAGAGCGAGTTCGTCTCGGTGGCGGCCCACGAGCTCAAGACGCCCATGACCGCCATCAAGATGGCGGCCGAGCTGATGCTCTCGGGCGCGGTCGGCGCCACCAACGACACCCAGAAGCAGTTCCTCACCACCATCCGCAACAACCTGGACCGCATGACGACCATCGTCAGCGACCTCAACGACATCACCCGCATCGAGACCGGCCGGCTGCTGCTGGACATCAAGCCCTTCGACTTCCAGGCGGTGGTGGACGAGGTGCTGCACGAGACCCGCAGCCTGGTGGAAGCCAAGGCCCAAACCCTGACCCTGGACGTGGCGCCCGACCTGGGCCCGGTGCTGGGCGACCTCAACCGCGCTTCCCAGGTGCTCAGCAACCTGGTCTCCAACGCCAACAAATACACGCCCGAACAGGGCGAGATCGTCCTGCGCATCCAGCCCACCGACGATGGCCGCCAGCTCCACATCGCCGTGCAGGATAGCGGCATCGGCATCTCGGAAGAAGACCAGCGCCAGCTGTTCACCAAGTTCTTCCGCTCCGACGACCGGGCCGCGCGCGACATGGCCTCCGGCACCGGCCTGGGCTTGAGCATCGTCAAGAACCTGGTCGAGCTCCAGGGCGGGCGCATCTGGGTCGAGAGCGAGTACCGCCGCGGCAGCACCTTCCACTTCACCCTGCCCCTGGCCGAAGCAGCCGCGCCGGCCACCGCCCTGGCCGCCGCGCCGGGCGCCAACTAAGAGCCAGCGCGTGACGAGCGTCGTGGCCTCCGGCAGCGTGGACAGAACGGCCCTGCTCAGCCAGACCTTCACCGGCCTGTCCGACGAAGAGCTGGACGAGCTCGCCAAGCTGACCAAGATCGGCCAGTACCCGGCCGGGCACGTGCTGTGCCACGAGGGCGCGCACGAGGACCTCTTCTACATCCTGGCGGCCGGCGAGGCCGTCATCTCCAAGAAGATCAGCGAGCACGAAGGCGAGCGCATCCTGCGGCGCGTCGGCTACGGCGACTACGTGGGCGAGATGGCGCTGCTGCAGAACGCGCCGCGCGCCGCCAGCGTCATCGCCGCCACCGACCTGACCGTGCTCGAGATGGACAAGACCGACTTCGAGGCCATGCTCGGCCACAGCCCGCGCATGGCCCTCAGCATCATCCGCAGCACGCTCAACCGCATGCGGGCCAACGACCAGATGGCCATCCAGGACCTGCAGCACACCAACCAGGTGCTGGCCCAGCTCGACCGCAACAAGCTGGAGTTCATCGAGGTGGCCGCGCACGAGCTGCGCACGCCGCTGACCGTGATGAAGGGCTACCTGAACGTGCTCAAGCTGGACGAGGGCCTGCGGGCCAACACCCAGCTCACCGAGGTCTTCGACGGCCTCAGCCGGGGCACCGAGCGGCTGCACGAGATCGTCAACACCATGCTCGACGTGACGCGCGTGGACGGCGACGGCCCCGGCGTGCGCCTGGCCAATGTGCCCATGCCGCTCAAGAGCGTCGTCAACGACATCGTCCACCGCCTGCAGAGCGAGGCCGCCAACCGCCGGCTCACCTACCTCATCGAGCACGCCGCCGACACCCCGCCCATCAACGCCGACCCCACCCTGGTTCAGAAGGCGCTGTACCACGTCATCATCAACGCCATCAAGTACACGCCCGACGGCGGCCAGATCAGCATCCGCACCCGTCCGGTGACCCTGGACAACGGCCAGCCCGGCGTCGAGATCAGCATCGCCGACACCGGCATCGGCATCGCCTCCGAGCACCGCGACCTGATCTTTGAGAAGTTCTACCAGGCCGGCTCCGTCGCGCTGCACTCCTCCGGCAAGACCGTCTTCAAGGGTGGCGGCCCCGGCCTGGGCCTCGCCATTGCCCGCGGCGTCGCCCGCGCCCACGGCGGCCGCATCTGGATGGAAAGCCCGGGGCACGATGAGGTCAACTATCCGGGGAGCGTGTTTTACCTGCAACTGCCGTGCATGCCGGTAAGAACAGGGAAATAAGGGAAATGAAGGAAATATGGGAACCAGGCACGCCCAACAAAACTGCTGCCGCCGCAGCGCCAGATGCGGCACTTTCCGCGCAGCGGTTTGGTTAGACGGCGTGAGCGATGCGGCAGATGCGCCCGAAAAACCATCTCCGTGGGAGCGGGTTGCACCCGCGATTACCCTCTGCGACCCAAAAACCTGCCAGGTTTTGAAAACCCGGCCGGCTTCTTTTGCTCTCAGGCGGGATCGCGGGCTGCGCAGCGTACCCGCTCCCACCTGGGCGAGGAGGGTTTTTCGGGACCTCTACACCTCCACACTTACACAGTGAGGCCGGGCTACCGGGGCAAACAAAAGCCCGCTCTCACGAGCGGGCTGGGTGGCCTGGAACGGGCCGCGTCAGGCCAGGTGCGGCTTGAGCTTGCTGAGGATGCGCTCCCTGGCCATGTAACCGCTGAGGCGCTCCACGGCCTGGCCGCCCTTGAAGAGGATGAGCGTCGGCACGCCCATGACCTCGTACGCCTGGGTGACGGCGGCGTTGGCGTCGATGTCGAGCTGGCCCACCTTCACCACGCCGTTCCACTCGTCGTTGAGGCGCGCCACCACCGGGGCCAGCATGTGGCACGGCCCGCACCACTCGGCCGTAAAGTCCACCAGCACCGGCTCGGTGCTGCTCAGGACCTCCAACTGAAAGTTGTCGTCGGTGAAGTGGTGCATGTCGGCCATGGGGTGCCTCCGGGGTCAAAGGACTGCTGCCTGGCTATGTTAGCGGGGCGGGGCCAGGACGTCAAGGCAGCGCGCTTTTGCCGGAGTGCTCTGCATCCCGGGTGCCTTTCCGTTTGGGGGCCAGGGGGTCCTGCGGCGGGTCTCAACCCCGCCCCGCGGCGGCTTTGAGACTGCCCCTTGCTGCTGCAACAATTCTTCGCTACGCTCA
>CAYUYN010000054.1:12867-16589 GCA_964449185.1 uncultured Anaerolineales bacterium
AGGGTCCTTTTAGGGAAGGGGGACGGGGGGTTAGGTCCGGCCGGCCGAAATGCGCCCCTGCCTCCCCCTACATTGACACTCCCTGCCCCAGGCAGTATAATCTTTCCGGCGGGTTTTAGCACTCTCGGGCCGCGAGTGCTAACCCGTCCTACAAGGGAAAACTGGCGTGCTTGATCAATTAGAAGCCCTTTCCGACCGGCAGGAGTTGATCCTGGGTCTCCTGATCCGGGAATATGTCGAGACGGCGCTGCCGGTGAGCTCCAAGGCCATCGTCGACCGGTTCAACCTGGGCGTCAGCTCGGCCACGGTTCGCAACGAAATGGTGGCCTTGACAGAAAAAGGCTACCTGCGGCAGCCGCATACCTCGGCCGGGCGCGAGCCCACCGAGGCCGGCTATCGCTACTTCGTCCAGCGCATCGTGGGCGAGAACGAGCTGCCCCTGGCCGAACGCCGCACCATCAGCCACCAGTTCTACCAGGCCCGGCGCGACGTGGACGAGTGGATGCGGCTGGCGGCCTCCGTGCTGGCCCAGCACGCCCACGGCGCCAGCCTGGTCACCTCGCCCCAGCAGCTCAAGGCGCGCTTCAAGCACCTGGAGCTCATCTCCACCCAGGGGCGCATGGCGCTGCTGGTGCTGGTGCTGCAGGGCGGCGAAGTGCGCCAGCAGATCCTGACGCTGACCGAGTCCCCCTCCCAAGAGAGCCTGAGCGACGCGGCCCGCCACATCAACGCGCTGTGCGACCGGCTCGACAGCGATGAGGTGCTGGCCCAGTCCAGCCACCCACCGGCCCTGCAGCAGGAAGTGACCCGGCTGATCGCCGAGATGATGCGCAAGGCCGAGGCCTTCTCGGCCGGCGAGGTGTTCCGCGATGGCGTCACCGCCGTGCTGGCCGAGCCCGAGTTTGCCGGCTCCGAGTCGGCGCGCCAGGCCCTGCGCGTGCTCGAAGAGCGCAGCTACCTGGAAGGCTTTTTAGCCAAGGCCATCTCGCCCACCATTGGCGGGGTGCAGGTGGTCATTGGCGGCGAGAACTCGTGGCAAGAGCTCAAAGAGTGCTCGATGGTGCTGGCGCGCTATGGCATTGCCGGCTACACCACCGGCGCCATGGGCGTGCTCGGACCGCAGCGCATGGCCTACGGCCGCACCATTTCCACCGTGCGCTACGTGGCCGGCCTGATGAGCGACATGATGGTCGAAATCTATTCTGAGTGATTGAGAAGGTGAGTGATCATGGCTGACGAACACAACCCCCAGGCCAATGGGGACCAGGACCAGACCGAAACGGCGCCAACCGTTGACGCGGCCGTTGACGCGGCGCGCAGCGAGCTGGAGGCCCTTAAGGCCAAAGCGGCCGAGTACCTGGACGGCTGGCAGCGGGCGCGGGCCGACTTTTCGAACTACAAGCGCCGCGTGGAAAAAGAGCAGAGCGAAACCTACCAGAACGCCACAGCGCGCGTCATCGGCCGCTTCCTGGACGTGAACGACGACTTTGATCGGGCCATGCAGGAAAAGCCGGCCGACACGAGCGACGCCGAGGCCCTGGCCCAGTGGGCGGCCGGGGTGGGGCTGATCCAGCGCAAGCTGCAGAACCTCCTGGACGCCGAAGGCGTGGAGCGCCTGGAAGCCGAAGGCCAGGCCTTCGACCCGCAGCGCCACGAGGCCGTCACCCAGGAAGAGAGCGAAACGCACGCGCCGGGGCAGGTCATCGGCGTGGTGCGCCAGGGCTTTCGCATCGGTGACCGGGTGATCAGGCCGGCCATCGTTCGGGTTGCGAAGTAATCGGTTGGAAAATTGTAATTGGTAAATAGTAATTGGTAATTGTTCATCAATTACCAATTACTAATTACCAATTACTCTCTTTAGAGGAGAGCTTACATGGCCAAAATCATCGGCATTGACCTCGGCACCACCAACTCGGTTGTGGCAGTCATGGAAGGCGGCGAGCCGGTCGTCATCCCCTCGTCCGAAGGCGCGCGGCTCATCCCGTCGGTGGTGGCGGTCAATCCCAAGTCGGGCGAGCGCACGGTCGGGCAAGTGGCCCGGCGCCAGGCGGTGCTCAATCCCGAGAACACCGTCTTTTCAATCAAGCGCTTCATGGGCCGCAAATTCAGCGATGCCGAAGTGCAGAAGGCGCTGAAGTTCGTGCCCTACAAGGTCAGCGCCGCCCCCAACGGCGACGTGCGCGTGCACATGGGCGGCAAGGAATATTCCCCGCCCGAGCTCAGCGCCATGATCCTGGCCAAGATCAAGGCCGATGCCGAGGCCTACCTGGGCGAGACCGTCACCCAGGCGGTCATCACCGTGCCCGCCTACTTCAACGACTCGCAGCGCCAGGCCACCAAGGACGCCGGCCGCATCGCCGGGCTGGAAGTGCTGCGCATCATCAACGAGCCCACCGCTTCGTCCCTGGCCTACGGCCTGGACAAGAAGAAGGACGAGACCATCGCGGTCTACGACCTGGGCGGCGGCACCTTCGACATTTCGGTGCTGGACGTGGGCGACGGCGTCTTCGAGGTGAAGTCCACCAACGGCGACACCTTCCTGGGCGGCGACGACTTCGACCAGCGGATTATCGACTGGGTGGCCGAGGAGTTCCGCAAGGACCAGGGCATCGACCTGCGCAATGACCGCCAGGCCCTCCAGCGCCTCAAGGAAGCGGCCGAGAAGGCCAAGATCGAGCTGTCGACCACCACGCAGACGGAGATCAACCTGCCGTTTGTGACCGCCGACGCCGGCGGCCCCAAGCACCTGAACATGAACCTCACGCGCGCCAAGCTCGAGCAGCTCACCGACGATTTGATCCAGCGCTCGATCGCCCCGGTGAAGCAGGCCCTGGACGACGCCAAGCTCAAGCCGGCCGACATCAACGAGGTGGTGCTGGTGGGCGGCATGACGCGCATGCCCGCCGTGCAGGAAGCGGTGCGGCGCGTCTTCAACCGCGAGCCGCATAAGGGCGTGAACCCCGACGAAGTGGTGGCCATTGGCGCCGCCATCCAGGCCGGCGTGCTCGGCGGCGAGGTCAAGGACATCCTGCTGCTGGACGTCACCCCGCTGTCGCTGTCCATCGAAACCCTGGGCGGGGTGGCCACGGCCCTCATCGAGCGCAACACCACCATCCCCACCCGCAAGAGCCAGGTCTTCTCCACCGCCTCCGACATGCAGACCTCGGTAGAGATCAAGGTCGTCCAGGGCGAGCGCCCCATGGCGGCCGACAACAAGCTGCTGGGCAACTTCATCCTCGACGGCATCCCCCCCGCGCCGCGCGGCGTGCCGCAGGTGGAGGTGACCTTCGACATCGATGCCGACGGCATCCTCAAGGTCTCGGCGGCCGACAAGGCCACCGGCCGCTCGCAGCACATCACCATCACCGCCTCGTCAGGCCTGGCCAAGGCCGAGGTGGAGAGGATGGTCAAGGATGCCGAGCAGCACGCCAGCGAAGACAAGAAGCGCCGTGAGGAAGTGGACACGCGCAACGCGGCCGACGGCGCCATCTTTGCGGCCGAGAAGGCCCTGCGCGAAGGCGGCGACAAGGTGCCGGCCGAGGTGAAGACCGCGGTGGAAGAGAAGGTGGCGGCGCTGCGCCTGGCCGTGGACGGCAAAGACCTCGACGGCATGAAGCGCGCCACCGAAGCGCTGTACCAGGCGGTGCAGGGCATCGGCGCGGCCATGTACAGCCAGGCCGGTCAGGCCGGCCCCGGCGCGGGCGAAGGTCCCAATGGCTCCA
>CAYUYN010000055.1:0-1556 GCA_964449185.1 uncultured Anaerolineales bacterium
AGGTATTCGGCGATCTCGATGCTGGCCTCGCGCGCCCGCTTGAAGTCGTCGGAGCGGGCGGCCAGCGCCTCGATCACGGCCTCCTTGCCCACCGCCGCGAGGCCGAAGACGCCGGGCGCGCGCGGCACGTGAAACCGGGTGTGGTCGTGATAGGTGACAGTGACGAGGGTGCCCAGGGCTTCGCCACCAAGGGTTTGCAGGGTGCTCCACATCCAGCGCTGCTGATGGTTTCGTCGGCGTTGCCCCACTCGCGCGAGATGTCGAACTTGCCGGGCAAGCGCGGCTTGGGCTTGAGTCCCGCCTGGCGCAATTGTTTGTGGATGGGCCGGAACACCAGATCGAGATAGGTGCCGTAGGCCATGTCCCCCGCCCGCTGGTAGGCGTCCTGGAGCTTGGCGTCGTTTTTCTCCAGCAGCACGTGCCAGTTCTCATTGACGTGCGATTCGATGTGGCGCGCCACCGCCTGGATATCGCGGGCCGCCTCCGGGGAGAGTGGGGGCGTTTCTTTGCTGGTCATGTGTGTCCTTTCACGCCCGCGCCGGGTGAGGGTGGGGCGTCCGGGTCGGGCCGTCGGGCCGGGGCCAGTTTGGGCTGCGTCCAGCGGAACCCAGCCCGCGACAGTGCTCGCCGCACCGCCGTCGGGCCGACGATAATTCGGAAGCGCTCAGCCAAATGCAGTACCAGCAGGGCCGATGTCCAGCAGGCCTGAAGGTAGCCGGCATGGGGCGGCGGTTGGCTGGCCTGGGCTTGCACCACCGCCGTCAGATACGCTTCTTTCGGCGGGCGCCCGCTGCGCGGGGCATCGTCTAGTCCGGCGCAGCCGTGATGGGGGTAGGTCCACAGCCAAGTGCGCACCGTTTGGGCATCGTAGTCCAGCAACTGACCAATGGCCGGTACCGAGATGGAGGCGAACTCGTCCAGCCAGTCGCGCTGTTTGGGGGTGATATCGGCCAGGGCCAGGTTGGCGGTGGCCGACTTGACCTCTACTAAAGAAGCCAAAGGGCGGCGCCAGGACGGTGTAGTCGGGATGGCCGCCGGCTTCGACCTCGACCGTGTCCACCTCGCCGCGCGCGAGGCGCAGCGCATTGACGGCGTTCCGCAGGTCGGTCTACTTCTCGGCGAAGCCGCCCAGGGCCTTGAAGGTGCGCACGATTTCAGAATTGCCGCGTTCCTTGGACATCCGGTCCCCCCCCGCGTCCCGAGCTACTCGAAGCGCAGCGAGCGTACCACGGCGCGCTGGCGGCTGCGGCGGCGGTCCTCGCGGTAGCCGCGCGGCCGCTGCGAGCGGATGAGCGTGTCGGCGACGCGCTTCTCGATGGTGCTGACCGGCTCAATCGGCACAGCCACCTCGCTGGGCGTGCCGTCGCCCTTGATCACCGGCACGCGCAGCACGTCGGTGTTGCCCAGGTCGACGGTCACCTGCAGGTTCCATTGCGCGGCCAGCTTGGCCTGGTGCGCTGCCCAGCGGTCGGCCTCGTCCGCGGTCGCAAAGTATCGGCTCATGTTAGCGCCCATTGGTTCATCTCCCTTTTGAAAGGCCTGACGGCTAGAACCAG
>CAYUYN010000055.1:1656-14894 GCA_964449185.1 uncultured Anaerolineales bacterium
AGTGCACTTCGGGTAAGGCGACTGCGCGGGCGGTGGCGCGAATGAGGTCCCAGTACCGGTCGCCCGATTTGGTGACGCCGCCGCCCAGGACGAAACGCTGCGGGTTGATCAGGTTGGCGGTGCTGCCGATGGCCACGCCGAGGGCGTGGGCGCTGACGGCCAGGGCCTGCCAGGCCAACTCGTCGCCTTGGGCGGCGGCCTGGGCGACGGCCTTGCCGTCGATGGCGGCCAGATTGCCGCCAGCAAGGCCGCGCAGGATAGCGCCCCGGTCGGGCTGCGCGGCCAGCCATTCGCGGGCGCGCAGCGCGATGTTGGGGCCGGCGGCGAGGCGTTCCACACAGCCGTGGCTGCCGCAGACGCACGCCGGGCCATCCGGCTCGACCTGGATGTGGCCAAACTCGCCGGCCATGCTTTCGTGGCCGCGCCAGGGCAGGCCGTTGAGAATCCACCCGCCGCCGACGCCGGTGCTGACGGTGATATACAGCAGGCTGTCGCAGCCCTGGCCGGCGCCGTAGCGGTGCTCGCCCAGCGCGGCGACGTTAGCGTCGTTGTCTACCCGGGCGGGCGCGCCAAACTCCTCTTCCAGGCGCTGGCGCAGTGGCAGGTTCTCCCAGCCGGGCACGTGGTGCGAGAGGCGCACGGTGCCGGTGGTGTATTCCACCGGGCCGCCAAAGCTCACGCCTACGGCGGCCGGGCGCTGGCCGGCCAGCAGTTCGTGCCCCAGGGCCAGCATGGTGGCGAGGTCGTAGCCCGCATCAGCGCCGGGCGGCGAGACCACCTGCCGCCGCGCCCGCCACTCACGTTCGCCGCGGCCGGTGAGGCCGGCGGTGTGCTTGGTGCCGCCAAAGTCAAAGGCCAGGATCAGGTCAGTCATTTTCGAACCACACTTTGAAGGTCTTGATCTCGAACGGCTGGATGGAAAAGGTCAACCGGCGGCCGCTGTGCGCGACGGGCTGTTCGTCCTCTTCGACCAGGTTGGTCTCGACGGCGCGCGCGATGGGCTGGCCCAGCGATAGATGGACGGCCTCGGCCCGGTACTGTTTGCACTCGTACACGCGCACCACCCAGGCCGCATCCTCTTCGGCCTGCTTGATCGTGTCGACCACGACGTGATCGCAATCGGTGGCGGCGAAACTGTAGGCGGCGGGCAGCCGGCCGTCTGGCTGCGACGGCACTCGCGCGCCGAGCAGCGGGTAGTTCAGGGCGTAGCCCTGTTCCACGACCCCGCCTGTCCGCCAATCCCCCTCATGCGGCCAGAGGCTGTAGACGAATTCGTGCTGGCCCTGGTCGGCGGTCGGGTCCGGGTCGATGGCGGACTTGATCAGCGTCAGGCGCATCACGTTGTCGTGCACGTCGTGGCCGTACTTGCAGTCGTTGAGCAGGGCCACGCCGTAGTTGCCTTCGGACAGGTCCACCCACTTGTGGGCCACGACCTCGAAGCGGGCGTAGTCCCAACTGGTGTTCCAGTGGGTAGCACGCTCGAGGCTGCCAAATTGAATGTCGTAAGTGGCGCGGGTGGCGCGGATGTTGACCGGGAAGGCGACCTTGAGCAGCACCTGGCTCTGGTGCCAGTCGACCTCGGTGCGGAAGTCGAGGCGGGGCGTGTCGCGGTAGATCGTCAGACGCTGGGTGATAGTGGAGTCGTGGAAGCGCCAACGCAGACGCAGTACCCCGCGCAGAGGACCGGTCTCTTCGACCACGGCGTCGAGCAGGTCGTCGACCTCGCGCATCTTTTCCAGGTAGTAGAGGTCGATGTCCCAGGCGTCGAAGTTCATGGGCTTGTCTTCAAAGGCCTGGAAGACATTGCCGCGGGCGCCGGGGGCCAGCACTTCGCGCGCGTTGCGCTTGTCAAAGACCGAGGCGAGCTGGCCGCATTCGTTGAGGGTAACCGTCAGGAACTGGTTCTCCAGGCGCGTTGGAGTCACACTCAGGTTATTACTCAAGTCGCCACTAATAGGCACCAATGGTAGGGCGCGGAAACCAAGAGGCGGGATCGTGGGTATATCAAAGATGATTTGCCGCTCCCCGGAATTCTCGACCACCTGGCTGCTGCCTGGGGGATAGCCAGGGGAATGTATCACCTGGTCCTCAAGGTCGGCCGACCAGGGCACAGATACCAGACCACCGTTGTACAAGTAAGTGGGGTTAAAGACCACCAAGCTGGGCGCCTCGGTCTTAATCTCGGGCAACAGCGCCGCCAGCGCCTGGCGGACGGCCGTTTCACCCACCTCGTTGATCAGGGCGTACTCCTCGCGGCAGTCCACATAAACATCGTGGATGGACGAGCCAGGCAGGATGTCGTGGAACTGGTTGAACAGCAGGCGCTCCCAGCCGGAGCGCAGGCTCTCGGCCGGGTACGCGAAGTCGTCAGAGGCGCCCAGCACAGCGGCCAGGCTACTGAGCCATTCGGCCTGGTGATAGAGAATTTCGGCCTTGCGGTTGGCGCGTTTGTTGTAGGCCTGGGAGGTGTAAGTGCCGCGATGGTATTCCAGGTAGAGCTCGCCATCCCAGACGGGCAGGTCCTGGTTGGCCACACGCTCGTGCAGACGCTGGAAGTAGGGTTCCGAGCGGCCCATCTCCACACGCGGCATGCCCGGCAGGTTCTTGAGCGCCAGCGCCGACTCGATCATCTCCTGGGTTGGTCCGCCGCCGCCGTCGCCCCAGCCGAAGAGGTGGAGCAGCTCGTCGTTGACGTCCTTCTGGCGGTACTGGTCCCACAGGCCCTTAAGGTCGCGCGGCTCGGCCTGGCCGTTGTAGGTGTAGAACCAGTTAGCGCCGTCGGGGGTGGTCACAAAGTGGGTGAGCAGCTCGGTGCCGTCCAGGCCGCGCCAACGAAAGGTGTCGTAGGGGAAGCGGTTGATCTGGCTCCAACTGATCTTGGTGGTCATGAAGGTGCGGATGCCGCTCTTGGCCGCGATCTGCGGCAGGGCGGCCGAGTAGCCGAAGACATCGGGCAGCCACAGCACCGTGGTCTCCTGGCCGAACTGTTCGCGGATGTAGCGGCGGCCCAGCAGGAACTGCCGCACCAGCGACTCGCCGTTGGGCAGGTTGGTGTCGCTCTCGACCCACATGCCGCCGGTGATCTCCCATTCGCCCGACGCAATCTTTTCCTTGACGCGGGCGAACAGGGCGGGGTCGTCGGCCTCCAGGTTCTTGTAGGCCGCCGGCGCCGAGTGCATGAAGCGATACTCGGGGTACTGCCGCATCAGGTGCAGCGCGGTAGTAAAGGTGCGCACGCCCTTCTCGCGGGCGTGGCGCGCGCGCCACAGCCAGGCCAAGTCGATGTGCGCGTGGCCGACCGCGGTGATGGCGGGCTTGATCTCGTTGACGGCGGCCCAGCGCCCGACGGCCTCGGACAAGAAGGCCAGCGCCTCGGCCGCTGACGCGTAGAAGGCGTCGGACTTGGGCACGGTGAAATCTAGAAGGTGGAACGCGCCATTGAGCGCCTGGAGGATCTGCTCGCGGCGCAGGTCGTTGGGGTCCAGCACCTGGACGGCTTTGTGGAGTGTCAGGGCCAGGTGGTAGAACTTGTCGGTGGCCTCGTCGACGCGCACCAATTCGGCGAGCTTGAACTGGCGGCGCGGGGGCGGGCCGTAGACGCCGCTCCAGGCGTGCAGCGCGACGGCCACCTCGCCGTGGGCAAATTCCTCGGGCGGCAGCCAGGCTGTCTCGTGCCAAACGTCGATGGCCTGCAGGGCGCGGCCATTGACATACAGCAGGGTCTCGGCGGTGGACTGGCCGCTGTCGCGCGGTCCCAGCAGGAAGCGCAGGGCCAGCTTGTGGCCGCGCAGGCGCTCGGCGATGGGCACCCGGGCGCGGAACCAGACGTAGCTGTCGTAGCCGCCCCAGAAGTTGCCCACCTCGAAGTTGGGCCAGGCGCTGTCATCAAAAGCGGCCGCGCCCGCGCCAGGGCATTGGCCGTCGTGAAACTTGAACGTGGTAAGCGGGATGACCTGGCGGTGGATGGCGGCCTGCACATCCACCAACTGTTTGGCGATTTTTTCCAGCATGTAGATTCTCATGCGAGGAACAAGGCCTCCTCCAACATGGCGCACAAGGCGTGGTAAATGGCCAGGTGCTGTTCTTGAATATCGGCCGTGCGTTCGCGCGGGACGCACACGGTCAGCGTGCAGGTGTGTTTGAGGTCGCCGCCCGTGCCGCCGGTCATGCCGAGGGTACTCAGCCCGAGCACGCGCGCCACCTGCGCGGCGTACAGCACATTGCGCGAGCGCCCGGAAGTGGAGATGGCCAGCAGGAGGTCGCCGCGCCGGCCGTAACCGTAGACCTGCTGGGCAAAGATCATGTCGCCGGCGATGTCGTTGGCCACGGCCGTGATGAGCGCGCTCTGGCTGACGAGGGAGAGGGTGGGCAGCGCGCCTTGCAGATGATCGGCCAAGTAGGCGCCGGTTTCGGGAAATGTGTCTTCGAGCTGGCGACGGAGGGCGGTGGGCACGGGCCGGGCCGAGAGATAGCCCTTCATCAGCTCGCCCACGACGTGCTCGCTGTCGGAGGCGCTGCCGCCGTTGCCGCAGATGAGGACTTGGCCGCCGTGCTGGTAGCAGGTGAGGAGGAGGTCGTAGGCGGCTTGGAGGTCGGGCACGATGGAGGTGAGATCGGGCTGTTTGGCGAGGAGGGCTTGGAAGTGATGGTTCATTGGTTTGTCCGAAGGCGTCGTAAGGGAAGCCGCAGCTTGATCTCGGCGGCCACACGGGTGATGTGGCGTTCGAGGTCCTTGCCCCAGGTGCGGTACTCGAAAGCGATGCGAATGGCGGCTCCTTGGGTGTCGGTCAGTCAATCAACGTTACCAGAGCTTCGGCTTGTTGTCCAAAGCGGCGATTGTCGATAGTAACGTCGGTGGCCAGGCGCGCACGGCGCACGGTGAGGCCAGGGGGAGGGGTGACGTAGAAGCGCCGGGTGCCGGTGGCCATGCCGGTTAGGTGGGCAGGGTGGCTCGGGCAGAGTTCCCCCCGACCAACCGAGACCCGTTACGCTGGCAGAGCGAACGGGAGGCGAAGGATACGCGGGTTGAGGCCGGTAACCGCTACGGCCGCCGCGTAGCCGGCCGCTGGGGAGAGGTCGAGCAGGGTCCAACGCGCGGCCTCGGCGGGGTCGTCCAGCGTACGCAGGAGCGCGGGCGGCTCGCCGGGCAAGAAGGACACGTCAAACCGGTCCAGCCCCGCCACGATGCCGTCGCCACGGGCCTTCAGGTAGGCCTCTTTGCGCGTCCAGCAACGAAAGAAGGCGGCCGGCTGTTCTGCCACCGGCAGGGCCAGTAGGCGCGCGGCCTCGCGCGGCGAAAAGAAGCGGCGCGCAATGTCGGCCAGCTCGGGCAATTCGCGCGCGTGCTCCACGTCCACGCCCACCTCGCGCCCGTCCGTCACCGCCACCAGGGCCAGCTCGTGCGAGTGCGAAAGATTGAACGCGAGCGGCCGGCCCTGCCCGGGTGCCAGGCTGGGTTTGCCGGCCGAGGAGTAGTTGAACTGCAGCAAGGCCGGTTTAGTCCCGAGGCAGCCGGCCAGGATCAGCCGCAGGGCGGCCCGCGCCACGACGAAATGCTCGCGGTCGCGGGCGAAGTAGTACCGGCCAGCGCGGGCGTGTTCATCCGGCGCCAACAGGTCCGCACACCGCGCGACCACAGCCGCGGACTGAACGAGGGGCACGGTCCACACCACAACCCCGCCATCGCTCGCGAGCGTCGCCTGGACGTCCCCATTGGCATCTGAATTACCCATAATGTATACTGGCTTGGTTGAACGTGAGCAAAGCGCGGCAGCAAGACCGCGCTAAGTTACCCGGAAATCGTGCCGGGCGCCAGTGGCCGTGGCGCCTCAGGCTGAGTTGATGCGGCCCAGCGCCGACCCACGCCAAACGCTGGGCGGCCATGGCTGGGGCTGGAGCGAGTGCATGAGTCGTCCAAATTGGATAGGGCAAACCATGGGGGGCCGGTACACGATCGAGGCGCTGCTGGGCCAGGGCGGCATGTCGGCCGTCTACCGCGGCACCGACCCCAACCTGCGCCGCACCGTCGCCATCAAGCTCATCCACAGCCATCTCACCGGCGACCCCGAATTCCTGCGCCGCTTCGAGGCCGAGGCCGCGGCCGTGGCGCAGTTGCGCCACTCCAATATCATCCAGGTCTACGACTTTAACCACGACGAACACGTCTACTACATGGTGCTGGAATTCGTGCCCGGCGAGACCCTGCACGCGCGCCTGCGCCGGGCCGGCAACCAGGGCCAGGGCCTGCCCCTGGACGAAGCCCTCGAAATCACGGCCGGCGTGGCCGACGCGGTGGACTACGCTCACAAGCGCGGGCTGATCCACCGCGACATCAAGCCCGCCAACATCATGCTCAACACCCAGGGCCAGCCGATCCTGATGGACTTCGGCATCGCCAAGATGCTGGGGGGCACGCAGCACACGGCCACGGGCGCGGTGGTGGGCACGGCTTCCTATATCTCGCCCGAGCAGGTGCTGGGGCAGCGGCCCAGCGAGCGCTCGGACATCTATTCGCTGGGCGTCACGCTGTTCGAGATGGTCGCGGGCCGGCCGCCGTTTGAGGCGGACTCGGCCATGAGCCTGATGATGAAGCACGTCAACGAGATGCCGCCCGACTGCCGGATGATCAACCCGCGCATCCCGGCCGACCTGGTGGCGGTGATTGACAAGTCGCTGGCCAAGGACCCCGCCAATCGCTTTGCGTCGGCGGCGTCCATGGCGGCGGCCCTGCGGGCTGTGGCCAGCCGCCTGCGCGAAGGCCGCCTGCTGGCCGACACGCCGACACTGGTTGAAGCTGCGCCCCCGGTGGAACGGCCGCGGCCGAGCGTCCAACCGCTCCGGCCGGTGGTGGAGGCCCCGCCGGTCCCGCCCAAGTTCGAGACAAGCACAGTACAGGAGCCGGTGCCGGCTGGGCAGCGCAGTCTCTCCAAGTGGGCGCTGGTCGTCCTGCCGCTGGTAGCCCTGTTGTGCCTGGTCTTGGGCGCCACCGGCGGTTTGGCCGCCATGGC
The DNA here is from genome assembly GCA_964449185.1 of uncultured Anaerolineales bacterium. GTDB lineage: Bacteria > Chloroflexota > Anaerolineae > Anaerolineales > UBA6663 > CAYUYN01. Next base: position 8,664 of record CAYUYN010000055.1, read on the forward strand.
CAGTCTTCGCACCACCCTGGCGCCCGCCACCCAAACGGCGCCGGCGGAGACCGCTGCCGCCACCCAGCCAGGGCTGACCCAGCCACCGCCGGCCACCGAAGCCCAAGGGCAGCCAACGCAGATAGTGCCCCCCGCGCCCAGCGCGACCGTGGCGGTGGCGGCCACGGTGCCGCCGCGCATGGTGCTCGTGCCGGCCGGCACCTTCCAGATGGGCTCCACCCTGGGCGCGGCCGACGAACAGCCCGTGCACTCGGTCACGGTTGCGTCGTTCTTCATCGACGCCTTTGAAGTGACCAACGCCCGTTATCAGGCCTGTCTCAACGATGGGGGCTGCACGGCCCTGCGCCAAAACGGTTCTGAGACCCGCGGTGCCTATTTTGGCAACCCGGAGTTCAATGAGTTTCCGGTGGTCTCCGCCACCTGGGACCAGGCCCAGGCTTTCTGCCAGTGGGACGGCGGCAATCGACTGCCGACTGAGGCCGAGTGGGAATATGCCGCCACGGGCGGCGAGGGCCGCCGCTTCCCCTGGGGCGCGGACTTCGACGCCAACCTGGTGCCGTCAGCCGCGCCCGATACGGTGGCGATCAATAGTTTTCCGGGCAATGCCAGCCCGTTTGGCCCGGTGGACATGTCCGGCAACGTGCTCGAGTGGGTGGCCGATATTTACGACAGCGGCTTCTACGCCGTCTCGCCCCCGGACGACCCGCAAGGGCCTGGCGCCGGCGGCCAGCGCGTGCTGCGCGGAGGGTCCTTTGGCACGGCCGATGGGACCGTGTATACGACCACGCGGCGGTTCCACCTGGCGCCGAGCAAGACAGAGGTGGATGTGGGCTTCAGGTGTGCGCTTTCGGCGCCGTGAGGCAGCCAGGCCCTGCCTAGGCGATCACGGTTCTAGCGGGTCGTTGTCCTCACTCAGCGCACTCTCTCCCAACACCTGCCGGCTGCCCACCAACAGCGCCCAAAACGCCAGCGGCAAGCCCAGCGCCACGTACCCATTCCGCGTCACCTGCTCGTTGATGCTCATCGCGCTGACGTGGTGGGCCGTCGCCAGCCAATTGACCGTGGTGACCGTCAGCAGCGCGTAGCCGAAGTACAGCAGGCCGCGTGAGGCGCGGGGGAAGTTGGGGCTGTCGGCGTTGAGGCCAAACCGGTTGCCGGCGGCCATGACGTTTAGGAAGATGCTGACGCTCAGCAAGGCCGCCTCCGCGCCCAGCAGGCCGAAGAGCGGCGAGAGCGGGTCCGACAGCCAGGATTGGAGCTCCAGCAGCGCGAAGAGCACGGCCGCGGCCGTCAGGTACAGCAGGGCGCGCGGGCTTAGGCGCCGGAAGGCCAACAGCGCGCTGACTATCACCAACAGCACCGGCGTCATCACGGCCGAGATGTGCGCGTAGTCAAAGCTCAGGCGCCCCAAGGCCTCGCCGGCCCGCGTGAACACCCACCACAGCAGCCACAACGCAAACACCCACAAGTAGAGCGCCGCCGCCGGCACCCGGCGCCGCCGCAGCAGCGCATCCACCGCCACGGTCACGCCCGCCGACCCGGCCACCATGGCGACCAGGACCTCATTCCACTCGGTCAGGAAGGCAAAGAAACGGTCGAACAGGTCGACCAGGGCCTGAGCATCGAGGTTGAGGGTGAGCAAGCCGACGGCCAGGATGACCTGCACAAAACCGGTGACCTGGACCACGATGAGGAGCCCGTACAAAATAACGGCGGCGACGGGCACCACCCACACCGGCAGGTGGCTGCCGGCCACGCGCCCGCGCGCGACGAGAAAAATGATGAGAAACGCCCCGGCGATGATCACGGCCCCCCACCGCCACGGCGCGGCCTGGCCGCGCAGCAGGGGCAGCAGCCACTGGGCCGCCAACCGCGCCAACAGGAAGAAGATCAGCGCCGCCAGCCACAGCCGCCGTCCGGTCCCCTGCCGAAACCGTTCGGCCCGGCCCAGATAGCCGGTGGCCGAGCGCGTGATCTGCATGCCGAATTCCGCAATCTCGGCCCCGGCCATCACCAGGAACGGCATTAGGAACACGCCGATGAGCTGCAGGGTCTGGGTGAGCTGGAGGGCGCCGGCCGCGGCCTCCTGCTGAAACACGCGGCTGCTGAGCAGGGTGGCCAGGTAGCTGGAAAAGAACATGGCCCCGGTGAGCGCCAGCATCAGCGGGAACTCCAGCCCCAGGCGAACTGGCCGCCGCCAGCGCCAGACGAGCACGCCCAGCAGCACCACCCACGCCGCGGTGTGCAGGAGCAAGGCCAAGAGGGTCCAGGGGCCGCCTCCCAGGCCCGACAGCAGCAGTCCGATCTCCGACAGCAACCCGGTGACCAGGCTAATGGTCAGGCTGAGGTCGAACAGGGCGAACAGGGCCAGCACCACCAGCTTGCCCGGCCAGGGTGTGTGCAGCGCGCCGGTGAGCAAATAGGCCCAGGCGACGCTGAGCAGGCCAAAGATCACGGGCACAAAGAGCTGCGGCGCGTAAATGCCGCTGAGCGAGTCTGTGAAGAATAGCAGCGGCAGCAGGGGTGACACGTAGCGCCACACATCGCCAAACAGCAGCATGATCAGCAGTCCGATGATGGCCCACAGCGCCAGCCGGATGAGCACCCGGAAGCTGCGCGGGCTGCCGGCCAGCGAAATGGAGCCGGCGCGCACGTTGCCCCACACGACCGCGTCCCAGCCGTTATTGAGCAGCACCCAGATGAGCTGGCCAACCAGGCGCAGGGAGTTGACGGTGGGACGCAGCAGACGCAGCATCAGGGTGTGTCCACGGTGAGCGCGTAAAGCGTGTCGCCCTGCGCGGCAAAGATCACGCCGGTTCCTAGCACCGGTCCGGCCTGGGTGTTGAGGTTGGCGCCGGGCCGGTAGTGGTTGAGCAGCCGGCCGCTGGCGGTAGCGACGGCGTACAGGTTGCCGGTGGTGGAAGTAAAGTACACCACCCCATCGCGGACTTGAAGGCTGCTTTGCAGGGCGGCGTCGGCCTGGAAGCGCCAGCGCACCTCACCGCTGTCGGCGGCGAAGGCGAAGAGTGTGCCTTCCTGGGTGCCGGCCAGGACCGTGGCGGTGGCCGTGTCGAACGCCGGACGGCTATAGATATAGCGCACGGCATCTTCCCGGCGCCACAGGGTCTCGCCAGTGGCGGCGTCCACCGCCAGGAACGAGGCGTTCGTGCCGTCGCTGTCTCCGGCGTAGACGACCCCGTCAAAGGCGGCCAGGCTGCCGAGCGAAACCAGCGGCTCCGATTCCCAGCGCACGTCGCCGGTGGCCGGGTCCAGCGCGGTGAGGGCGGTGCCCGACACAAACAGGCTGTCGCCCTCGCGGATGGGGGCGGAGTTGCCGTCGCTGAAACGGCGTTCCCACACTACGTCACCGGTGCCGGCGTCGAGCGCGCTCACGACGGTGTTTGGGCTGCCCAGGCGATGCACATACACGCGCGCGTCGTCCACGGCTGGGCTAAAGCGCAGAGTGTCGCCCAGCGTGGTGGACCACCGCTCAGTGTGCGCGGCCAGGTCGTAGGCTACCACCGTGCCGCCCAAGGTTGTCACGTACAGCGTCCCAGCGCGCTCCACCGGGGTCGCCCAGACGTTGTCACCGAAATTGGCCACTGACTGACCAGCGCCGGTTTCGGGCGCGCCGGCCCACAGCGTGCCATCGCGTGGCGCGACATAGAGCGTGCCGTCGACCAGTAGCGGGTTGGCGAAGAGGTTCTGCTGACTGGCGGCGCTGGCATAGTCGTGTTGCCAAAGCGGAGTCCAACTGACGCCGCGCGCTGCCGGACCGCCCTGGAGCGCAATCAGCTCGCCCGCGCCGTTGGCCACCAGCACGGCCTCGCCCGTCCACGTCGGCGAGGCGGTCATGGCCTCCCCAACGGACACGGTCTGGAGCAGCATGCCGGTGGCGGCGTCCCACACGTACAGCCGGGCCTTGGTGTCGATGCCCAGCAGGTGCTGTCCGATGAGCAAGGGCGAGCTGACAAAGCCCACGTCATCCGGCGTGAACCATTCCCAGGCCCGCGCGCCCGTGGCCGTGTCGTAGGCGTGTACTCCGCCGCCAACATCGGTCGCGTACACCCGCGCCGGACCGACCGCCGGCGAGGCCAGGTAGCCAAAGCGCGTCTCGGCCGTCCACCGGGCTGCGCCGCTGGCGGCATCGATAGCGGCGAGCTGGCTGCCGTCCGAGGCGGCGAAGACGAGGCCGGCGGCGGTGAGGGCGGGGGTGGCTTCCACGGCCGAGTCGAGGGCATAGCGCCACAGCAGGTCGCCCGACGCGGCGTTGAGCGCATACACCAGCCCATCGTCCGCGCCAAAGACCACGCGGCCGTCCGCGACCGCCGGCGAGCTGACGATGCGGTCGCCGGCCGTGAAGCGCCAGCGCAGCGCGCCGGTGCGGGCGTCAAGCGCATACAGGGTGCGGTCTTCCGCGCCCACGTAGACGGTGCCGTCCGCCACCACCGGCGAGGTGGACACATTGTCCAGCAGCCGCCGGTGCCATAGATAGTGGCCGTCGCGCGCTTCCAGGGCATATAGAATTTTGTCGCCAGCGCCCACGTAGACGATGCCGCCCGCCACGGCCGGGGCCGCCACCATCGGCCCGCCGGCGGTGAACTGCCAGCGCGGGGTGGCCGTGTAGGCGTCAAGGGCCACGAGTTGGCCGTTTTGATCGGCCAGGTAGAAGAGGCCGTCGGCATACGCCGGCGAAGCGGTCACGCCCACGCCGGATTGGCGGCGATAGGTGATCTTGAGGTCTGGCCCCGCCAGCGCGGCGTCGGGCCAGGCGCCGAGGCGGTTGGGACCCTCGCGAAAGAGCGCGGTGTCGGCGGGATCGTTGGACAGGAGCGCGTCGAGCGGTAGGGTTGGACGCGCCTCAGGGTCCAGCCGCGTGCTCGTCATCAATTCAATCACCATCACACGCTGCCCGTTGCCGTCGGTCTCTTCGTAGCGCACCTCACCCAGGCCGGGCACGTACCAGCCCAGCGTCTGGTCCACCAGGCTGCCACGGACATACCGTTCCAGCTTGAACCGGTCGGCGGTGGCGGTGCTGCCGTCGGGCAGGGTGACTTCGTCCTGGCCATCGTGCCATTGGCGATAAGTCCACGGCAGGTCGAACATGCTCGTCTCGCCCTCCTGCGGCGCCTCCGCGCTTGAGCGCAGCAAGCCGGCCGGCGAGATGTCGATGGGCGGGTCCACAAAGACGGTCTGTTCGGGTATTTGCTGAGCGAGCAGCAACAGGCGGTCACCCCGGCGGGCCAGGCTGTCAACGCGGGTATAGGATGCGCCGGTGCCCTGCCAGTTGGTGAAGCGATAGTTGACCTGCACGGCCCGACCGCCCTGGCCGAACACGGCGGCGTAGGACAGGCTGTCGGCATTGGGTCGCACGACATTGACGGTCAGAAAGCCGCTGCTGCCGTCGCCATAGGTCACGCGATACAAGCCCGCCTCGCCGGTGCGCGTGGGCACATAGCGATCGAGCGTGGTCGGCACCCGGTCGGACAGGATAAAGGCCGCCGTGCCGCAGACGCATAGCGCCACGCCCACGAGGCTCAGCACCACCAGCGCGGCGCCGCGCCAGCCTTCACGCGCTTGGGGCACCGGGGTCGCTTTCGGCCAGCTCGGCCAGGTAGACTTCAAACGGCGCCAGCCGAAATGTTATGTCCCGTTGTTCCTTATCCAGGAACCTTCTAAGGTCGTCCAGCGTCCCATATTCGGGCGCCACGCCCGAGTAATTCAACATGTCATAGCCACAGTCAAACTGGGGCGAGGAGTAGTGGGGCGACAGCCACAGGGCGTCCACGCCCAAGTCGCGCAGGTAATTCAGCCGGCTCAGTATTCCGGCAAGGTCGCCCATGCCGTCGCCGTTGCCATCGGCAAAACTGCGCGGGTAGATTTGATAGAAGACGGCGGTTTTCCACCAGGGGACCTTGGTCAGGCGTAGCTGTCGGGACATTTCCGTGTATGGTACAGGAGTTGCACCACAAGCGGTAGGGGATGTGTCACTTAGGGAGCGACCATGCGTCATATTGCCGGCATTTTACTCGTTTTGGGGCTGCTCGCGGTGTTCATGCTGCCGGGCATCGCGCGGCCCGGCGCGCCGCAGTTCAACGGGGAGACCGCGACGCCGGTGTGGCTCGGTCCCTTTGCACAGACCACCGGCACCCCGCGTGCGATGATGCCCATCATCATCAAGGTGCCCACGCTGACGCCGACGAAGACCTCGACACCGACCAAGACGGCCAC
>CAYUYN010000055.1:14994-16422 GCA_964449185.1 uncultured Anaerolineales bacterium
TCATAGCGTGAGCTCATTCACCTCAATCACTTGCGGCAGGGCCTCCAGCGCCGCCAGCGCGCCGGGGGGCAGCGCGCAGTCGAGGTTGATAAACGACAGCGCCGTGCCGCCGGGGGCATCGCGCCCCAGCCGCCACTCGGCGATGTTGACGCTGTGCTGGGCCAGCAGGGTGCCCACCGCGCCGATGACGCCGGGAATGTCGCGGCTGCGCATGACCAGCGCGTGCCCGTCCGGCCGGGCGTCCATGCGCACCTCGTCGATCTGCACCACGCGCGGCTCGGACCCGCCAAACAGGGTGCCGGCCACCACGCGCTGTCCACCTTCCCAGCTCACGCGGCACGAGACGAGATGGGTATAGTCAGCCAGCTCCAGCCCGCGCGCCTGGGCGACGGCCAGGCCCTGCTGCGCGGCCAGCAGCGGCGCGTTGATATAGTTCACTTCGCCGCCAGCATGGTTGAGCAGGCCCTTGAGCAGAGCCACCGCCACCGGCTTCACCAGCCGCTCCACGCCTTCGCCTTTCACTTCCACCTCCACCCGCCGCGGCGTGGCCGGGGCGAGCTGCCGCTGAAGCGCGCCCAGTTTTTCGGCCAGCACCAGGTAGGGCCGCGTGCCGGCGAAATCCGGCCCGGTGATAAACGGCAGGTTGACCACGTTGCGGTAGTCCGCGCCGCGCAGCGCGTCGAGCACCTGGCGCGCGATCTCCACCGACACTGCCTGCTGGGCCTCGGCCGTGCTGCCGCCCAGGTGGGGCGACAGCACCACATTCGGCAGGCCCAGCAGCGGGCTGGCCCCCGGCGGGTCATTGGCAAAGACGTCCAGCGCCGCGCCGGCCACGTGCCCCGCCTGCAGGGCGGCGGCCAGCGCGGCCTCATCGATCAGCTCGGCGCGGGCACAGTTGATCACCCGCGCGCCCGGCCTCAGCCGCGCAATCTCGGCCGCTCCGAGCAGCCGTTCGGTCTCGGGTGTCAGCGCGGCGTGCAGGGTCAAGAAGTCCGAGCGCGAAAGCACCTCGTCCAGCGTGGCCACGGTCACCGCCATCTGGCGCGCTTCCTCATCGTCCATGTAGGGATCGTAGGCCAGCACGTGCATGCCAAAGGCGCGGGCGCGGGTCGCCACCAGTTGGCCCACCCGCCCAAAGCCCACCAGCCCGAGGGTCTTTCCATACAGTTGGCTGCCCAGGAACTGGCCGCGGTCCCACTGGCCGCGCCGCACGGCCGCATCGGCGGCGGGCACGTGGCGGGCCAGCGCCAGCATGAGGGCCAGGGTGTGCTCTGCCGCGGCCAGGCTGTAAGCTTGCGGGGTGTGCATCACCATGATGCCCAGCTCGGTCGCGGCGGCCACGTCGATGTTGTCAAACACGCGCCCGGCGCGGGCCACGATCTTAAGCTGCCGGCCGCAAGCCAGCAGCTCGCGGTCGATGGGCGTGCC
>CAYUYN010000056.1:0-5647 GCA_964449185.1 uncultured Anaerolineales bacterium
CCCGCCAGGGTGCTGGCCGGGCGCCGCAGAAGCAGCCGCAGCCGGCCGCGCGCCTGTTGCGCGGCCTGGCCGGCGCTAAGCGATAGCAGATCACCCAGCCAGAACGGCAAGTTGCGCAGGAAGTTGGCGACGTGCCGCGGGTTGGTGAATGAGAGCGGCTCGCGCACGCGGCGCGGCGCGAAGCCCTCAATGACGGCCAGCAAGCCTACCTGCTCGCCCTCGGCCTGGAGCCGGCAGGCCATCTCGTACGCCACCACGCCGCCAAAGCAATAGCCGCCGAGATGATAGGGGCCGTGCGGCTCCAGGCATCGCAACTGGTCCAAATAGTACGCCGCCATTTCTGGAATGGACGTGTGCGGCGCGGCGTGACCGGTAAACCCCAGCGCCTGAAGGCCGAAGAAGGGCTGATCCGGCCCCAGGCCGCGCGCCAGATCGGCATAGCCCAACACCCCACCGCCAAAGCCGTGCACGCAGAAGAAGGGCGGCCGGTCGCCGCGCGGCTGAATGTGAATCACGGCCGGGTTGAGCGAGGCAGGCGGCGGACGCCGGGTGCGCAGATTGACGGCCAGCCCGGCGGGCGTGGGCGACTCGAATAACAAAACGACCGGCAGGATTTGACCGAACTCCTTTTCAATCTGGGCGAAGAGGCGGAAGGCGTGGAGTGAGTGCCCGCCGAGCGCGAAAAAGTTGTCGTGCGGGCCGATGGGGGCGACGCCCAAGACTGCCTCCCAGACGCGGCACAAGCGCGCTTCCACCGGGTCGGCCTCAGAAGGAGGCGGGGCCTCACCCACTGCCCGGTGCGGCGCGGGCAAGCGTGGGCGATCGACCTTGCCGCTAGGGGTCAACGGCAGCTCGGCCAAGAAGGTGTAGGAGGCCGGCAGCATGGTCCGCGGCAGGCGCGCGGTCAGATGCCGGGCGAGGCTGGCGGCGTGTTGGGCCTCGTCGCCGGCGCGGGTGTGCGGGACGATGTAGGCGGCCAGCACGCGCTCACCCCCCTGCTCCGCCACAGCCACCGCCGCTTGCCGCACCTGCGGGGCCTGCCGCAGGACCGCTTCGATCTCGCCTAGCTCGACGCGCACGCCGCGCAGCTTGACTTGGTCGTCGGCGCGGCCGAGGTATTCGAGATTGCCGTCGGGAAGCCAGCGCGCCCGGTCGCCGGTGCGGAATAGGCGCCGCGGTTCGCCGGAAGCCACCGGCAGGGTGGGGAAGCGCTCGGCAGTTTGAGCGGGCCGGCCGAGGTAGCCCAGCGCGAGGCCAACGCCGCCGAGGTACAGCTCGCCGGGCACGCCGACAGGGGCGGGTTGCCGCCAAGCGTCCAAGACATGCGCCTGCATGTTGGCGATGGGCCGGCCGATGGGCACATCGCTCAACGCCTGGTCGGGCCGCGTGACGAAGCAGGCAGCATCGGCCGAGACCTCGGTCGTGCCATACAGGTTGATCAAAGTCGCCTCGGGCACCGCGCGATGAAAGGCCTGCGCCAGGTCGGCCGGCAGGGTTTCGCCGCTGCTGGTCCATAAACGCAGCTTGGGGAGGCGCTCACCCAGATCGGGGAAGCGCTCGAGCAGCCCGCGCAAGAGCGACGGCACCAGGACCAGGCGGCTGACCTGAAACCGCGCCAAGGTGTTGACCAGCTCCGGCAGGTCCAACAGCACGGCCTCGGGCACCACCACGCTGGGCACCCCCGCCAACAGTGGACCAAAGATTTCCCAGGCCGAGTCGAGAAAACTCAACGTGGTCTTGTGCGCGAGCACCTCGCCGGGCAGAAAGGGAAAGGCCCGCCACATCCACGCCAGTCGGTTGACCAGGCCGAGGTGAAGGCCGACGGGGACGCTGGTCCCTTGGTCAGCCTCGGTGGGGTCAACCAGCATCCAGGTCAGTAAGGAGGTCTCGGTTGACGAAAACTGGCTCACCAGGCGGCACTCGGGCGCAAAGTGCGGCCGGCTGCGCGCCACATCACTCCAGAACAACTTGCCCGAGGGCGTGATGCGGCGGACCGCGGGGAAATGGTCGTCTGGGGTAAGGCCGTCGAGGAACTGGCGGTAAAAGGCCACGGGCAAGTGGAGGACCGTAATCTGTTCCTGCTTGAGCCAGGCGCCTAACGGCGCGACGCCAAGTTGGCTGGCAGCGTAGGGATGAAGGGCCGCACCATTGAGCAGCGCCACAAAGATGTCGACGATGGACGCGCCAAAGCTGATTCCGAAGCATTGGCTGAAGTGGTCATGCGGGGTAACGCCCAGGAGCCGGCTGCTCGACCAAGCCCGGTGCAGCAGCATGCCCTGGCTGCGCATCACGCCCTTGGGCCGGCCGGTGGTGCCAGACGTGTAAAAGACGCCGCCGAGCGTGTCGGGGGTCACCGGCGGCACGAGAAACGGCGCGTCACTTTCCGGCAAAGCTCTCACGTTGACCACGTGCGGCACGGCGGCCAGGGCCTGCGCCTCGGCCAGGGCGCCCGGGGAGCACAGCAGCACGTGCGCGTCGAGGTCGGCCACGGTCTCGCGCAGGCGCGCCGGCGGCAAGTTGGGACGCAGGGCGCAGTAGGCGCGCCCGGCCTTGAGCACACCCAGCAGCGCACCGATGGCCAGCGGCTCATGCTCGAAGAACAGCACGATGGGGCGGCCAGGGTCGGGCGAGAGGGCTGTCACCGCGTGCGCCACCTGATCGGCAAATTCGTTCAGGCGGGTGTAGGTCCAGGTGTCACCCGCGGCCTGGAGGGCAACCCGGTCGGGGAAGCGCGCCACAACCCGCTCGAAACGCTCACCAAGGGAGCGTTCGACCTCGTCGCGCGCAAATGGCAGCGGCGCTGGGTGGGAGGTTGACGTGGGCGTGGGCGCCAGGGTGGCTGGCTTGAGGGCGTGAAGTGTAACCGTCGTGCTGTATTCCACTGGCAGCAAGCCGTTGACCGCGCCGCGCTCGAAGATGTCGCGCGCGGTCCGCTCGAAGACGGGGTAGAGAGGCTGGCCCGGATTGGGCGCGGGCGAGAGCGACGAGACCCGGCCAAAAAACTGTTCCCAGGTCTCCTGCACACGACCGGGCACAATGAGGGTTTGATAGTCCTCCGTGCCAAAGTAAAAGCCGAGCGAGGCCTGCGCCAGGTGGTGCTTGCTGCGCTCCATCTTCCAGCCGGTCTCAGGCGTGCGCAGCCGCGCCATCTCCTGGGCGAGGTAGGGATCGGTCGTGGGGGTTTGGAGCACCGCCAACCAGCCGCCAGGGCGCAGCACGCGCAGGAACTCCGCGCGCGTGGGCGCGTGGTCGAACCAGTGCAGGGCGCGGCCCACGGCAATGAGGTCGACGCTGGCCGCCTCCAGGCCGGTGGCGTGCGCGTAACCGGGCAGCGCGCTAAAACGGGCCTCGTGGCCGAGTGCCTGTTGGGCCACCTGCAACATGCCGGCGTTGGGCTCGACGGCCACGACCCGAGTGCCGCGCCGCAGGAAATGCGCGCTCAGCAGGCCGGTGCCGGCGCCGACATCCGCCACGGTCGAGCCAGGCCCCAGCCCCGCGAGGGCGCAGACCTGATCGATGGCCTCGGCGGCATAGTCCCAACGATACTGGGCATAGACGTCGGACTTCGGGCCGAAGGCCTGGCTGTAATCGGGCATGGGGCGTGGGCTAGGGCGGCGGCGGGGTGGCCGGCAGGTCCGCAAAGAAGCCGGACTGTTCCAGCTCGGTGAGCAGGCTGATATCCACCACCTGCTCGGGCTGCATATCGGCGGCGGACGGGCTCTCGGCCACGAGCTCGTCGAGCACGGCCTGGATGCCGGGCAGGGTCGGGTAAGGCACGCCCTGCAAGTAGGACCGCATCAGCACGTCGTAGGTCTCATCGAGCGCGGCGCGATCCGCGACGGGGTCGAGAAGCATATACTCGGCCACCACGGCCACCACGCCTTCGCGGTCGCTCTTCATGCGCGTGGCCGCTTCGCTCATGGCCTTGAGGAAGCGCAAGGTGGTGTCGCGGTGCTCTGTGAGGAACTCTTCGCGTACGGTGACGGCGGTGTGCTGGTAGGGCGCATTGAGCGTCGACATATCCAACAGCTCGTGAAAGCCCATATCGCGGGCCTTGGCGGTCTCGGGCACAGACACCAGGGTGCCGGATACGCTGCCGGCCAGCAGGGCCGCCAGCCGCTCGGATTGGCCGCCAAGGGCGAGCACGGCCACGTCTTCGTCGGGCGTCAGCCCCAAGCCCCGCAGCGCCACGCGGATGGCCAGGTCCGAGGCACTGCCCGGCTGGCTGATGGCCACGGCCTTGCCCACCAGGTCCCGCGGCGTCTGGATGTCGGGCGCAACCATCAGGGAATAAACGTAGGTGTTGAACAGCCCGGCGATGATCTTGACCGGCGCGCCGGCCGCGGCGGCATTGATGGCAGCGGTGCCCGCCATCTGGCAAATGTCCACGTCCCCGGCAATTAAGGCGATGGCGGCCGTGGAGCCGCTGTCGATATAGACCAACTCGACCTCCAGGCCATGCTTCTCGAACAAGCCTTTCTCGAAGGCATACGGCGCCACGGATTGCGTGCCCGAGAGCGACGAGTAACAAGCCGTGACCGGGATGAGGGCGGCCGGGGCGGCGGGGGTGGAGGCGGCGCAGCCGGCCAACAACAGGCAAGCCGCCAGGGACAGTGTGCGAAAACGAGGCATGCTGACTTTCTTCAGTTGAGCTAACGGCAATCCACGCGCCACTTCTCCAGCGCGCGTTCAACCACGTTGAGGGCTTCGGCGAGCAGGAACCCGGCGCCGGCCAACAGCAGCACGCCGACAAAGACCTTGTCCACCTGGAACGTGGCGCCGGCCCGGCTCATCATGTGGCCGACGCCGCCGGTCGCGGCAATCAGCTCGCCCACCACCACGCCGACCAGGCCACGGCCGATGCCCAGGCGCATGCCGGTGACGATGAACGGGAGGGTGCCGGGCAAGGCCAGGGTGCGGAAGATCTGCGGGTCGGAGGCGCCAAAGCTGCGGGCGCAGTTCATCAGCACGGGGTCCAGGGTCTTAATACCCGTCATCACCGTCACCAAAATTGGAAAGAAGGCGCCCAGATAAACGACGGCGACCTTGGACTCGAGGCCGATGCCCAGCCAGAGCAGGATGAGGGACATCAGCGCGACGCGCGGCAGCGCCAGCAGCATGGAGATAAACGGCTCCAGCGCCAGGCGTGGACGCCGGTACCAGCCCAGCACCAGCCCCAGCGGCAGGCCCGTGGCCAGGGCCAACCCAAAGCCCCAACCAAACTCACGCGCACTGATCGCGATGCCGTTCCAAAATCCATGCCCGAAGAGCCAGACGGCCGCCGCAACAATACGGCTGGGTGAGCTAATGAGCAGCGGGTTGACCCAACGCTGGGCCGCAACGGTCTCCCACAGGGCCAGGCCCGCCGCGGCCAGCATCAAAGGCAGCTCCCAGCCCTCCAGGCTTGCATAGGCACCGCGCCAGCCGGCAGCCGAGCGCACTGCCTGGCTGGTGGCCGCGGGCGCGGGCGCGGCTGCGCTGGCCACCGGGGTGACCGGCGGCCTCTCAAGCGGCTGAAATGGTTTTTCCACGGTGGCTGCCAACGAGGGAGGGGTCGGCATCGGCCGGGCCGGTTTGGAGCAAAGACCAGAGGTGCTCTTCCATAGCGAGCAGGTAAGGATCGCGGCCACTCCGCAGCGGGCGGGGA
>CAYUYN010000056.1:5747-16233 GCA_964449185.1 uncultured Anaerolineales bacterium
GGAGCTGGCTGGGCCGCGGCGAAAGCACCAGGATGCGATCGGCCAGGTACAGCGCCTCGCTGATCTGATGCGTGACGTAGACCGTGGTCGGGCGCGCCTCCAGCCACACGCGCTGGAGCTCGGCTTGCATGTGCTCGCGCGTATGCGCGTCCAACGCCGAGAGCGGCTCGTCGCACAGCAAGACGCGCGGCTGCACCGCCAGGGCGCGGGCCAGGTTGGCGCGCTACTGCATGCCGCCAGAAAGCTCGTCGGGGTAGCTGTCCTCAAAACCATGCAGCCCGACCAGGTGGATGAACGGCCGAACCTGCTCGGCAGCCTGACGCGCGGGGAGGCCGCGCAGCTCCAGCCCGTAGGCCACGTTGCCCACCACCGTGCGCCAGGGGAACAGCGCCGGCGCCTGGAAGACCATGCCGCACTTGTAGCCAGGGCCGGTGACGGCCTGGCCGTCGATGACGATGCGCCCGCCCGACGGCGCCAGGGTGCCGGCGATGGCATTTAGCAGCGAGCTCTTGCCGCAGCCGCTGGGGCCCACCACGGCCACGAACTCGCCCGGCTCGGCCAGGAAGCTGACCCCCGGCATGGCCAGCAGGGTCTGCTGCGTCTTGCGCATGGGATATTCCAGGCGCAGGTTTTCAATCAACAAGGTTGGCAAAGCGATTTACCGTGATCCTCAGGGAAAGGGGTGTTCGATGGCGGACCGGTTTCACCGGTCCGCCATCGAACACCCCTGGGTCCTCACTCGTCGCCGTCTTCTTCATCCTCGCCGCCGATGAGGCGCGCGGCCTGGTCGCCGATGGGGTCATCGTCGCCGCGCACAAACACCTCGCGCGTCTTGCCGCCGGTCTGCTCGCGGCCGATGAGGCCCATTGCGCGCAGCTCGTCCATCAGGCGGGCGGCGCGCGGGTAGCCAATGCGCATCTTGCGCTGCAGGAGCGAGGCGCTGGCGTTGCCAAACTTCTTGACGATGGTAATGGCCTGCTCGATCTGCTGGTCTTTGTCTTCCACCACCGCCTCACGCGCCAGCATCACTTCCCAGGGCGCCTGGCCAGCCGGGGCGTCTTCGGGCCGGCCGGGGGCCGGCGCCGGGGCCTCTTCGAGCTGGAGCTCTTCGGCCGCCTCGGCCGCCTGTTCGCGCCAGAAGCTCACCACGCGGTCGATCTCGCGGTCACTCACGTAGCAGCCCTGGAGCCGCACGGGCGAGCCGACCTCCGGGTTGAGGAAGAGCATGTCGCCGCGCCCGAGCAGGGACTCGGCGCCGCCGACGTCCAGGATGACGCGCGAGTCGATCAGCGAGGTGACCGCGAACGAGAGGCGGGCCGGGAAGTTGGCCTTGATGAGGCCGGTGACGATGTCGGTGCTTGGGCGCTGGGTGGCCACGACCAGGTGGATGCCGGTGGCGCGCGCCATCTGCGCCAGGCGCACCAGCGTGCGCTCGGTTTCGTCGGGGGCGCGCAGCATCAGGTCGGCCAGCTCGTCGATCATCACCACCAACCGCGCCAGGCGTTCGGCGGTGGGCTTCTTGGCGGTCTTCGTATTGTAGGTGTCCAGATTGCGGGCGCTGACCGTCTCGAAGAGCTTGTAGCGCCGGTCCATCTCGCGCGTCACCCAGCGCAGCACGCCGGTGATGCGGTCCAGGTCGGTCTCTACTTTGCCGTAGAGGTGCGGCAGGCCATTAAAGCGCACAAGCTCGACCATCTTCGGGTCGATGAGCACCAGGCGCAGGTCATCGGGGGTGTTGTTGGCAATCAGGCACGTGACGAGCGACGCAATGCACACGCTCTTGCCCGAGCCGGTGGTGCCGGCGATGAGCATGTGAGGCATCTTGCCCAGGTCGGCGGAGACCGGCGCGCCCGAGACGTCGCGGCCGAGCGCGATGGCGAGGGGGGAGTTGATCTTCTGGAAAGACTCGGCTTCCATGACGGGCCGGAGGCTGACGGTGGAGGTGCGGCGGTGCGGCACCTCGATGCCCACGTAGCGCTGGCCGGGAACAGGGGCTTCTATGCGCAGGCTGTTGGCGGAGAGCGCCAGCGCCAGGTCGTCCGACAGCGACGAAATCTGCGCCACTCGCACCTTCCATTGTTTGCCCATGCCGTCGGCGCCCGGCCGCTCCACAAAGCCGGGCTCCACATGGAACTGGGTCACGCTGGGCCCCACGCGCGCCCCCACCACGGTCACGGGCACGCCAAATTCCTTTAGCGTCTTGACGATGATCGAGCCGACCGCGTCGATGTCCTTCTGGACGGGCTTGCGCAGCTCGCTGTTGTCGAGCATATCGAGGCCCGGCAGGTGCGCGGCGCGCGGCTTGGGTTTGGACTTGGGCGCCGCGTCCACGCGCTCCACCGGCACGCGCACGCGCTCGTCCGCGGCCAGCTTCACCTTGGGTTTGCGCTCGGGGGCCAGGTCGCGGGTGGTGATCGGCGCGGGAGGCGCTTTTTGGCGAGAAGAGGGGCCGGTAGGGAACGGGTTGGGCTGCTCAGCATCCCGGGCGTCCCCTTCAAAGCCCAAAGAATGGAACCAGGCGCGCAACCGGCCCAGCCGATCGGCGGTAACACCGGTGGACAGGAAGAGGCCGCTGAGGAACAAGACCAGCAAGGCCAACCCGTCGGCGGGCGCGGGCAGCAGCGATCCCAGCAAGCGGCCCAGGCCCCACCCGATTTGGCCCCCGCCGTGACCGTTAGCGGCATTCAGCGCGTTGGAGCCGATGGCGAGGTTGAACAGACCCAGCAGCGCAAAGGCCGCGCCCTCGGCGGCAATGACCCGCCACCAACGCACCTTGGCCAGGCCGCCCGTGCCGCGCAGGCTGGACATGAGCTGGACCCAGCCGAGCCAGCCGAGGGCGACCGGCACCAGCAGCGCCCCCCACCCCAACCAGCGGCGCAGGAAACTCGCCCAGGCGCTGAGCAGGGCGCCGGTGGACAAGTTGAGAAGGCCCACCAGGGTCAGAGCGGCGAGGGCCAACAGCAGCACGGCCCCCAGGTCGCCCCAGTAGCGGCCCAGGCGCGAGGCCAGCAGCAGCACCCAGGCCAGCGCCGGATTGAGCTGGGCGACCGGCTTGCGGGGCGCCTCGTCCTGGGCATAGCGCCGGGGCCGGGGCGCCGGTCCCGGCGGGGATTGGGTCTTGCGTGGTCGAGTCATGCCACTCGTTGCCTCACCGCCACTGTACCATACCAACCCATAAGAAGAGCGGGCCAGAGCGGTGTTGTGACCCGCCGCGGCCCGCCTGGTGTCACACGGTAGTGCCGGCGCGCGGCCTGCGGGTTGGCACGCCGGCACCAGCCCCGGCGCGCTATTCTTCCAGACTGCTGTGTTGGGCCGGCACGAACTCGGCCGGACTGGCGGCCGGCAACGGCGAGGTGGCGGCAGCAGCGGCGGCCACCGCTTTGACGCTGTTCATGCGGCGCAGGCTAAGCCCCAGCCGGCGGCCCGAGCCGTCGATACTGACCACACAGACCCGCACCCGGTCGCCCTCGCGCACGACGTTGCGCGGGTGCAGGAAGTGGCCATCGGCCAGCTCGGACACGTGGATCAGGCCTTCCAGCCCTTCTTCGATGCCCACAAAGGCGCCGAAGTTGACCACGTTGGTCACCAGGCCTTCGATGACCTGGCCCACGGCATAGCGCTGCTCGACGTTGGCCCACGGGTCGGGGCGCAGCCGCTTGAGGCTGAGCGCCACGCGGCCCTGATCAGCATCCACCGACAGCACCGACACCTGCACGGTCTGGTTGTTGCTCAGCACGTCGCGCGGATGCCCGACCCGGCTCCACGACACTTCGGAGACATGGATCAGCCCTTCGATGCCGCCCAGGTCCACAAACGCGCCAAAATCGCAGACGTTGGTGATGACGCCGCTGACGAGGCTGCCAGGCCGCAGGTTGCCCAGCACCTGCTGGCGCGAGCCCGGCCCCGATTGCGCCGCGCGCTCGGAGAAGACGACGCGACCCTTGGCGGGATCGTACTCGATGACCTTCAGCTTGAGCCGCGTGCCGACTTTCCGTGACAGCGCGACCATGCGCTCGTCTTCGGAAAGCTGGGTGGCGAAGTTCACCAGGTGGGAGGCCGGGACAAACCCCTGCAGGGATTGGAAGCCAACGAGCAAACCCCCGCGGTTGTACCCCACCACATCCAGCTCAACAGGCTCGTCGACTTCATAAAGATGCCGCGCGGCCTGCCAATCGGCCACCGGGTCCCCCGCGGCGGGCGCGGCCGCCTTGCCATTGCCCCGTTTCGGGGAGAAGTGGGTTTCCTCCTCCTGCAAAACCGCGGCCCACCACCCCTCGTCGATGGGCCTGGCGTCACCAGAACTGTCCATGCGATTGTACGTCATACGCTACCCTCTTCGTGGATTGAACGCTGCCTGCATAGAATACTGCAAATCGCGAAAAATAGGCAAATGGGCGCAAATGGGGTAGTGCGGAGGTGCCAGGCCGGTCAAGCGGCGGAGGGCTCATACCAGCGTCCCCGTCTCTACATTCTCAGCTTTCTCCGCCAACTCCGTCTCCATCGATACAATCGCCCGCGCGACTTGTTCGATGGCGGCGCGCTGCTTGCGGTAAAGGTCGGCCTCGGAGACGGCCAGGCGCAGGGCCACTTCGCGCACGCGGCGGTCTTGGAGGAACTTCATTTCGAGGATGTTGTACAGGATCCACTCGGCCGTGAACTTGCGCTGGCCCACGGGCTTGATGCGCTCGATGGCCTGCCGCAGCACCGCGCGCAGCGCGTTGGCGGTGTTGCCGTCGTGCTCGCGCAGGGCCTGCTCCACCACCCGCAGCCGCATCAGGGGACTGTCCGTCAACTTCGGGCCGCCCCAATAGTCCCTCAGGGCGTTTTTGATCATGGCCGTCAGCTCAGCGCTCTGGATGACGCTATCGGTGGCGGCCACGCTCTGCGCGCCGGAGGGCTGGGCCGAAGCGCGCAAGCGCTGGATCTCTTCAATCTGCGGTAGCAGCCGGTCGAGCGCCTGGAAGACCTCGCGCTGCAGGCGCCGGTCTTCCAGGGCCGCAGTGGCTCGGTCGGCGAGAGCACCGAGGATGTCGAGCTCTTCGCTGTCCAGCGGCTCCGCGCGCACGCGCAGACCCATCAGGCCCAAAGGCTCGCCGGAGTTGGTGGTGCGCAAGGGCAGCACCCAATAGTCTCCCCACACAAACAGGCCTTCGCGCACCGGGTGAGCGGCGCTGTGCCCATTGCCCGTGCGAAGCTCGTCACGCTGCACGCGCTCCAAGGTGAAGGGCGCCAGCTCGGCCTGGCTGCGCGGAGGCGTCCCCTCGCCCAGGCTCACCTCATATTCCAGGTGGCCGTCGGCACTGAAGGCGGCGATAAACGAAGAGGGGATGCGCAGACGGTCACAGAGACCGGCCAGAACGGACTCGAGGAATTGGCGCAGGTCGCCGCTGGTGAGCAGGCGCTGCTCCAGCAGTTGGAACCGGTGCAGCTCGGCGCCATCGGCGCCATAGAACAAGGCCCGCTCAATGGGCAGGCGCACCAGGGTGATGACGAACTGCACCAACAGCAGGGTGGCGATGAGCGGGATCGGCAGCAGGCGCGGACTGTAGCCCGGCAGTTCGGGGCCAAAGCGGTTGACCAGGTAGTAGACGACGAGCAACGTGGTGGCCACAAAGGGGCCGCGCAGCAGCCACTGGAAAAGGCGGCCTTTGACCACCCGGTCGGTCGTGATCACCCCGAAAAACGCCACGGCGTAGGCCATGCCAGCCAGCAGCACGGCCACCGCCAGGTTCATGCTGACGGCAATTGACCAGAAGATGAGTGGGTGCAGCTCGGCAGTGGGGCCGGCCAGCAGCAGGAAGGGAAAGGTGCCCACGGCCGGCGCGGCGGCCGAGGTCATCAGGTAGATCATGCGGCGGCGCGTGGTGGAGGTTTGGGTGCGCCGGTAGGCGCGCACAAAGTTCCAGGCGGCCCAGGACAGGCTGCCCAGGAAGTACACCATGAAGACCGGAAAGAGCGGTCCGGCCTTGAGGTGGGCCGTGCTTGTTTCGATGACCGGGTCGTAGACCAGGATGTCGGTGATCACCGCGGCGAAAAGGAAGGCGCCGGCCATCACGTACAGCAGCCGGATGGCCAGGCGCCGGCGGCCGCGCGAGGGCTGGCCGACGGTGGAGAGCAGCGCGTCGGAAAAGTGCAGATAGGCCACGGGGATAAAGGCGATGCCCACCCACTGCAGCCGCAGCCACAGGGCCACGCTGACCGCGCTGGCGGTGTTGGCCACCGCCTCGCAGAAGTACACGACCGTGACAAAGAACAATAGCCCGGCAAAGGCCCGGGCTACCCGGTCGCGCAGGTTGAAGGTCAGGGAATACAGCAGAAGAGAAAAGGCCGTGATGGCGATGCCGGCCGTGAGGATTTGGTTGGTACCGACGAGGAAATCAATCACAAGCTGCATGTTTACCAACACTGACCGGCCGCGGCGCGCGCGCCGGACAAGCCCCCTCTTACTTCAACACCATGCCGAAGAACAGGGCCACGTCCTGGTTCGGGTAGTAGCGGTCGTTGTAGCCGCAAAAGATCAGGCCGTGCCTCTGCGCAAAGCAGATGGCGGGGAAGTTTTTGGACTGCATCTCCAAGATCAGCCGCTTGAGGCGGTTGGCGCGCGCCCACTGGGCCGCCGAGTTTAGCAGCACGCTGCCCACGCCCGAGCGCCGGAAGCGGCGCTCCACCACGCAGCCGGCGATCCAGGCGGTCTCCAGCTCGGTGGCCAGGGTCAGGTTGAGATAGCCCTTGAGGTGCTCGTCCTGTTCGGCCACCAAGAAGCAGGCGCGCCGGTCCCAGCCGTCGGCCAGCCGCTTGGGCTCGTGCGGCACCACCACGCGCATGGGCCGGGGCAGGCGCACCGGCCGAAAGTTCACCTGGATGTTCCCGTCGGTCTCGGCGCGCATGTCCATCTGCCAGACGCTATCGGTACTGTAGCCCGGGTCGAGCAGCGCGAGACGCGGCAGGTCTTCGTGGGTGGCAGCGCGGACTTGGATTTCGGCCATGAGCAGATTTTACCCCAAATAGAGTAGGAGGGCCGCAGGCGCCGGTAGGGGTGCCTCTCGCGTTGGTGGCCCAGGCGTGCGTATGGCGTATTGCGTATTCCGTATTGCGTCCCAAAGGGACTGGCCTGAAGGCCGTTCGCGATATTGCGTTGGTGGCCTGGTAGCCGAGGCGCGGCCTGCGGCCCACGCTTGGCTGGTTATGGCGGTGTGACACCCAAAATCGTAATCGGCACGATGCAGGGCGGCGGAAAGTTGCCGGCATTGTCGAGCACCACCAGCCGAAAAGCATACTCGCCCGCTTCGCGGGCGCTGGAGTCAAAGCTGCCCAGGAAGCCGTCGATAACCGGGTCAGTCCCCACATCGAGCGACAGCCACTCACCGCCGGTGCCGACGCCGCTGATCTCAAACTTGTAGAAGGCGAAGTTGACCGTATTGGCGGTGCCGCGCACTTCATACGAGCCGGCGATGCGCTCGCCGCCGGCCGGCGCCGTGAGGGTGGCGCTGGGGTTCTCGCAGCCGCTCGAGTCTACCACGATGCCGGTCCGTACCGCGATGGGGCTGGGCGTGACGGTGGGCATTTGGGAAGGGGCCGCCGTGGGCTGCGGCATCAGGTAACTGGGCAGCACAAACTGGTCGGTCAAGTAGACGGCCAGCGAGAGGAGCACGAGCGTGGTCAGCAGGCCCAGGGCGCCGTTCTGGCGGCGCAGCGCGCCCTCGCGCTCGAGGCCGAACGGGGTGCGGCCCAGGTACAGGCGCGCACGCAGCAGCACCAGGACCGCCAGCACGGCCAGCACGGCCATGGCAGCGAAGAGGTGGTTCTGGTAGCGGACAAGCAGTAGGAGGGGATCGATCATGCCGGTTGCGGCCCGGACAGGCGCCGCAACACACCGCAGATCACAGTCGACAGCTTCGGCACGATCGCCTTCCCCGCGGCCAGAACTTCCTCGTGCGTGGTGACCGTGTCTCCGTCCAGGTTGGCGGCGTTGCTAATGCCTGAAAAGCCCAACACGCGCAGCCCGCCGTGGCGGGCCACGGTGGCCTCGGGCACGGTGGACATGCCCACGGCGTCGGCGCCGGCCAGGCGCAGGAAGCGCAGGTCGGCAGGGGTTTCAAAAGAAGGCCCACCGAGGCAGACGTACACGCCCTGGTGGAGCAGCAGGCCGCTGGACTGCGCCTCGGACACGGCCAGGCCGCGCAGCTCGCGGTCGTAGACCTGGCTCATGTCGGGGAAGCGCGGGCCCCAGGCGGCCACATTGGGACCGCGCAGGGGCGAGTGGCCGGCCATGCCCATAAAGTTGAGGTGGTCGGTAAGGAGCATCAGGTCACCGGGGCGGTAGGCGGGGTTAATGCCGCCAGCGGCGTTGGTGAGGATGACCGTATGGAGACCCAGCAACTGCATCACGCGAATGGGCAGCGTGATTTGCTGCATGGATAGGCCTTCGTAGAAGTGCGCGCGCCCCTGCTGCACCAGGACCGTCTGACCTTCGAGCTGGCCGATGACCAGGCGGCCCACATGGCCTTCCACGGTGGAGCGCGGCCAGTGGGGGAGGCTGTCGGCGGGGATGATGTCGGCGTCTTGGACGGCGTCGGCCAGCGGGCCGAGACCGGAGCCAAGGACCAGGCCCACGGCGGGCTGGTGACGCGTTTGCGCGCGCACCGCGGCCGCCGCTTCTTCAAACTGCGCCGGGGTCAGGGGATCAGCCATGGGCTCGTGTGCCTTGCGGCCGCCGGACCAGGCAGTCTAGCCCGGCAGCGATTCGTCGGTCTCTACCTGGCGGTAGACCTGGGTGGTGGAGAGGTTGGCGTGGCCCAGCAGCTCCTGCACGCGGCGCAGGTCTTCGCCCTGGCCAAGCTTGTGCTTGGCAAACGAGTGGCGGAGGGTGTGCGGCGTCACGTCGCGGTCCAGGCCGGCGGCCTCGGCCGACTCCTTGAGGATCAGCCAGACGCCCTGGCGGGTGAGCTTCTGCCCGCGGTGGTTCAGGAAGAGCATGGTGGGCGAGTCGTCGCGGGAGAAGTTGGGCCGGCCACGCTCGAGATACTCGGACAGGGGCTGGAAGGCCGTCCCCAACGGGATGCGCCGGCTCCGGTCGGCCTTGCCGGGGCAGTTCACCAGCCCGGCTTCCCAGTCAATATCGTCCAGCCGCAGGTTGACCACCTCGGTGACGCGCATGCCGGTGGCGTAGAGCAGCTCCAGCAGGGCGCGGTCACGCACGGGCTTCGACCCGCCCGTGCGGGCCGGCGCGGCCAGAAGCCGCTCCATGTCGCCCTGGGAGAGGGTCTTGGGGATGTGTTTTTTGACCTTGGGCGAGTTCAGCCGGGCGGCCGGGTCGCTGGTCACCACCCCCTGCTCCAGCAGGGAGTGGAAGAAGGACTTAACGGCAGCGATCTTGCGGGCGACGGTGGACGGGGCGTAAACGCGCGAGCCCTGCTGGAGGTCGGCTACATAAGCCTCAACCATTTCGGCGTTGACCGCGGCCGGCTCGATGCCGCTGCCCTGACGCGACTGCAAATACAGCCAAAACTGCCCCAAATCGTTCTTGTAGGCCGAAATAGTGTTCTCGGAATAGCGTTTTTCGACCGCCAACGTGCTCAGGAACTGCGCAAGGTGTTGGTCCATGGCCACCCTCCAAGTCGAATGGATGCCATTCCATTATAGCCGCTTTTCATAAAATTGCAGGTTTACATCTGCTTGACCACGATGTCGCCAATAATGTTGGCGGCTTCGTCCCCCCGGTCGGCGGCATTGGACAGGTGGCGGTAGATCTCGCGCAGCTTGAGCATCTCCACCACGTGTTCCAGGTCGCGCGGGCCATTGAAGAGGGCCCCCACCGCCTCGCGGTAGACGGCTTCCACCCGATTCTCCAGGGCCTTGGCGCGCACGGCGTGGTCGTTGGCCACGTTGGGCCGATCGGCCAAGCGTTGAACGCCCCGGTTGATCTCTTCGGCGGCGTCGCGCAGCAGGGATACCATGCGGATGAGGTACTGGTTCGGCGCGACGCCCAGCATGGTCATCTCTTCGACGGTGGTATCGGCGTAGTCGAGCACATCGTCGATGGCGCGCGAGAGGGAGAACAGGTCCTCGCGGTCGATGGGCGTCACAAAGGAGCGGTTGAGCTCGTCGATCAGGATGCGGCGGGCCTCGTCGGCATCCTTCTCGGCCTTGCGCACGGTCTGCGCCTGGGCATCGCTCGGTTCCTTCATATAAGCATGGAGCGCCTCCATGCCCTGCTGGGTAAAGCTGGCCTGATCGCAAATAAGGCGCAGAAAATTGTTCGGGCGCTGGCCGCGCCGAAAGAGACGTTTCCAAACCATGCGGCGTTTCCTGACAGCCGGGCGTAGGCCGGCCAATGGTGGGTGCGCAGCCCGCGGGCCGGCCGGTGGCCGGGTCACGCAAACCGCGCCAATAACGATTCAATGTTGGGGATGGGTATACACTACTTCGGGCGGCGAGACAAATGCTGGGGGGTTGGGAGGAGAAAGGCAAGTGGTCAGTGGACAGT
>CAYUYN010000057.1:0-2075 GCA_964449185.1 uncultured Anaerolineales bacterium
GACTGGCGCGCGGGGGCCGAGCCGTTGGTCAAGCGCGGCGTGCTGTCGCGCTACAGTGTGCTCGAGCCGCCCACCGTGCGCGCCAAGCACGTCCGCACCGCGCGCCTGGCCGCTAGCGTAGCCCAGGTCGAGGCCGCCCGGCCGGGCCTGGCCCGCACCATCACCAAGGCCTCCGCCGCCCGCGCCGCCCGCCTCGGCGCCGTGCTCGACTTCCTCGCCAATGACTTCGACCCCGTGGACGTTAGTTGGGTCTACGCCGAGACCGGCGCGAACTTGCAGGACCTGCGTGACCTGGCCGAGATGGGCCTCGTCGACCTCGGCGATGCCGAAGTCTGGCGCGACTCCCTCGCCGGCCAGGACTTCGTCCCCGTCCAACCGCCCGACCTCACGCCCGACCAACAGCGCGTCTGGGACACCCTCGAATCTGTGATCAGTGGGCCTTCCCCCACACCCCCACACCCCCACACCCCCATACTTCTCCACGGCGTCACCGGCTCCGGCAAAACCGAAATCTACCTCCGCTCCCTCGCCGCCACGCTCGCCAAGGGCCAGCGCGCGCTGGTGCTGGTGCCCGAGATCGCCCTCACCCCGCAGACCGTGCGGCGCTTTGCGGCGCGCTTCCCGGGCCGGGTGGCGGTGTGGCACAGCTCGTTGGGGGAGGGGGAGCGCTACGACACCTGGCGCCGCGCGCGCCAGGGCCTGGTGGATGTCGTGGTCGGGCCGCGCAGTGCGCTCTTTGCGCCCTTGCCCAACCTGGGCCTGATCGTGCTGGACGAAGAGCACGACGACGCCTACAAGCAGGACCCGCCCTTTGCCGTGCCCTACCACGCGCGCGACACCGCGGTGGAATATGCGCGGCGCCTCGGCGCGTTGTGCCTCCTGGGCTCGGCCACGCCCGACGTGGTCACCTATCACCGTGCCCGCCAGGGCGCCTACCGCCTGCTGGAGCTGCCCCAGCGCATCATGGGCCACGCCAAGCGCCTGCAAGAGCAGGCCGAGCGCTTCCACGTCCAGTCGCGCTACCAGCCGGCGGCCGCCGGCGCCAGCGATGCCCAGATGATCGACCTGCCGCCGGTGGAAGTGGTGGACCTGCGCCAGGAGCTGCGCGCCGGCAACGTCTCCATCTTCAGCCGCCGCCTGCAGACCGCGCTGACCCAGGTGCTCGAGCGCCGCGAGCAGGCCATTCTCTTTCTCAACCGGCGCGGCACGTCCACCTTTGTCTTCTGCCGCGATTGCGGCGAAGCGCTCAAGTGCGACAAGTGCGACATGCCGCTGACCTACCACACCGGCGACGCCGGCGCGCAGCTCATCTGCCATCACTGCAACTTCCGCCGCACCCAGCCCGAGCGCTGCCCCAACTGCGGCAGCAAGCGGGTCAAGTATTTTGGCTCCGGCACCGAGAAAGTCGAAGACGCCGTGCGCAACCTTTTCCCCGAGGCCCGCACCCTGCGCTGGGACCAGGATGCCACGCGCTTCAAGGGCGCGCACGAGCTGATCCTCCAGCAGTTCAGCACGCATCAAGCCGATGTGCTCATCGGCACGCAGATGATCGCCAAGGGCCTGGACCTGCCGCTGGTGACCCTGGTCGGCGTCATCTCGGCCGATGTGGGCCTGGGCCTGCCCGACTACCGCGCCACCGAGCGCACCTTCCAGGTGCTCACGCAGGTGGCGGGCCGCGCCGGGCGCGGGCTGCTGGGCGGGCGCGTCGTGCTCCAGACCTACCATCCCGAGCACTACATCATCCAGGCCGCCGCCCACCACGACTACGCCGCCTTCTACGCCCGCGAGCTGCGCTACCGCAAGGACCTGGGCTATCCGCCCTTCCGCCGCGTCATGCGCCTGGTCTACCGCCACGCCCAAACCGAGCGCGCCGAGGCGGAGGCCAACGCCCTGGCCAAGGAGCTCCAGCAGCAAATCCGCGCCGAAAAGCTCACCGGCACCGACCTCGTCGGCCCGGCCCCGTGCTTCTTCGGCAAGATCAATGGCGAGCACCGCTGGCAGATCATCGTCCGCAGCCCCGACCCGGCGCTGCTGGTCCGCGGGAGGACGCTGAAGGGCTGGGTGGTGGATGTGGA
>CAYUYN010000057.1:2175-3323 GCA_964449185.1 uncultured Anaerolineales bacterium
GAGTCGTTTGCCCAAACTTGCACAATCATCAATTGACAAAATCTCACCAAGGTCTTAGCTTTATATAGACTTTGGAGACCTACCTTGACCGAAAACCATAGCGACTGGCTCAACCTCAGCGCCGCCGCCGCGATCCTCGGCGTGCATCCCTCCACCCTGCGCGCCTGGTCCGACCGCGGCGACATCCCCGCCCACCGCACCCCCGGCAAGCACCGGCGCTTCCGCCGCGCCGACATCGAGCATTGGGCCGCCTCGCGCCGCGAAGCCCACAGCACCCCCGGCCAGATGATCGTCGAAAACGTCCTGGGCCGCACCCGCATGCAGATGGCGGAAGGCCGCCTGGCCCAAACCGCCTGGTATCAGCACTTTGACGAAGCCCGCCGCCGCGAACTGCGCGAGGTGGGCCGCGGCCAGCTCCGCCTGCTGCTGCGCTACCTCGGCGACGAGGGCGACAGCGTGCTCCCCGAAGCCCAGGCCATCGGCCGCGAATACCAGCGCCTTGGCCGCGACGCCGGCCTGACTCTCACCCAGACCGTCAACATCTTCCTCTACTTCCGCGACTTCCTCTACGACAGCGTCATCGACGTCTACCAGGCCTCCGGCCAGCGCGCCGCCCGCGAATGGGCCACCATGCACCGGCGCATCGCTGCGTTTACCAATGCGGTGCTGTTGGCGCTGGTGGAGGCACATGAAACGGGCGACAGACCGTCCCTGACAAGGTGACTTGGTGACAAGGTGAGCGGGTGACGGTAGATCATGGACGACAGACGACGGACGACAGACGTTAAGGAATAAGTGCGCATCCGCGCGAACGACCCCTTCCGCGCACGTGGGAGCGCGTTGCACGCGCGATAGCCCTTGTGCCCTAGATGACCGGGATCGATCCACGTTCACCGCGCCTGGCCCGCGCACCCCAACGTGTCATTTCGACGCCCGAGTGCGCGTGGGCCTAATGCCATCGTCGCGGGCGGAGAAATCTCGCTTTGACGATCAACGAAAAGCAATGTGAGATTTCTCCGCGCCGCACGGTAGCCTTAAATCCCACCCGCCCCCGGCGCGTTGAAATGACATCGAACAAACATCGATGGGCAAAGCCCTTCACTGCTTTTCCCCTGTGTTCCTCGTTCTCCCCACCCACACACCCACAC
>CAYUYN010000057.1:3423-5246 GCA_964449185.1 uncultured Anaerolineales bacterium
CCCACACCCCCACACAGCGTTTACAATCCAAAAATGAAGCAAAACCCCCCCGCCCGCATCTAATAGCCATCGTGGTGATACACACCGACACTGCGCTGTGGTTGGAGCGCTGCCGGGCGGGTGACCCCAGTGCCATCGAAGCGCTGGTGCAGACCCACCAGCAGGCGATCTATCGTCTGGCCGTGTCCATCCTGGACGACCCAGCCGAGGCCGACGAGGCGACCCAGGAGACCTTTCTGGCCGCCTTGCGCGCGCTGCCGTCCTACCGGGGCGACGCCGCCTTTAACACCTGGCTGTATCGCATCGCCGTCAACGTCAGCCGCGGCCGCCTGCGCAAGGGCCGCACCTGGCAGCGCCTGAAAGACGTGCTCCAGGCGGCCTGGCGCCTGCACGGCGAGGCGGCCGAGCACCCGGAGGCCGCCGTTACCCGGCATGAGACCCAGGCGGCGGTGTGGCGTGCGGTGCAGGCCCTGGGCGAGAAGCATCGCTTGCCGATCATACTGCGCTACTACCATGCCCTCTCCGTAGCCGAAATCGCGCAGGTGCTCGAGTTAAACGAGGGCACGGTGCACTCGCGCCTCTCCGTGGCGCGCGACCGGCTGCGCTGGGCCTTGCGGGGCCAGGCAACTTTGGAGGGGGAAGGAAACGACCCATGACGAGCGACGCGCACGAACAGGCCCGCGCCTACGTGCAGGCCAAGCTGGATGATCGCCTGGAGCCGCAGCACCACGCCTGGCTCGCCGCCCACCTGGCGGGCTGTGCCGAGTGCCGCCGCGATGCGGCCGAGCTGGCTGGGCTGGAGCGTCTGCTGCCCGCTGCCTTCGAGGCCCGCTGGGAGCACCTGCTGCAGCCAAGGCTCGCGGGCCTACCCGCGGACCTACGCCCCAATCCCAGCGCCCAAGGGACGCGTAGAGACGGCGCGCCGCGCCGTCTCCGTCTGCCTATAGGAGGCCCTACGATGGTGCGTCAAAAGATGTTCAACTACATGGGTACCGCTTTTGGTCTGGGTGCTTTGGTCGTCTTGCTTGCCGGCTTTGCGCTGGCCCTGCAGACGGCCACCACTGAGAGCCGCCAGCCCGGCCAGGGCGGCCCCGCCGACACGGAGGCCACCACTTTGTCAGTCACCGGGGTGCCCAGCCTGTTTACGCCGCCCACCCTGCAGGTCGCCAGCCCGATGACGTTTGGCGACGCCCTCGCGTTGGAGGGCTATACCGTCACCCCGGGCGACGGCTTTGTGACCATTGAGCTGGTGTGGCACGCCCTGGCCGTGCCGCCCGCCGATTACCTGGTCAGCCTCTTCATCATGCCTGACGGCGCCCAGTCGGCCATCATCGCCCAGGACGACGCCGTCCCGGCCGTGGGCACCAGGCCCACCAGCGGCTGGCAGCTCGGTGAGTACATCGTCGACCCCCACAGCCTGGTGCTTGCCCCCGAGCTGGCGCCCGGCGCTTACACCCTCTGGTTGTCGGTCTACGACCCGCAGACAGGCCAGCGGCTCGCCAGCAGCGCGCCCGCCGGCGGCCCCTTCAATGCCTCGGTCATCGGCGCCCTCACCCTGCCCCTGGCGCCGCTGGTCACCGCGACGCCCCTGCCATTCCCGACCGGCGGGACCGCAGACCCGTGCAACGGCGAGTGCACCCCCACGCCCACGATGCTGCGCCCGCCTATGCTCACCTACGTGGTGCAGCCCAACGATACCTGCCTGACGATTGCCACGACCTATGGCCTGACGCAAGAGCAGTTGATTCAGGCGAACGGCCTGGCGGAGGATTGCTCCGGCCTGAGCATTGACCAGGTGCTTCTCATCCCGCCGGACCCGACCG
>CAYUYN010000057.1:5346-7704 GCA_964449185.1 uncultured Anaerolineales bacterium
GTCGCTTACACCGTGCAGGCCGGCGATACCCTGCAAGGCATCGCCCATTTCTACGGCATAACCGTAGACGACCTCATGGACGCCAACGGGATCACCGACCCGGCCAGCCTCACCGTCGATCAGGTGCTCATCATTCCGCTCGACCGGCAAGTGACGCCCACGCTGACGCCTACCCCCAGCCCGTAAGCCCACCTCTGCCAAAAACGGCCTCGTGCACCCGCACGGGGCCGTTTTTGGTTGTGGTATGCTCGCTGAAAACCGTGTGTGAGTATGTGGGTATGTGAGTGTGTAAGTGGTTTTACCCACACACCCACACACTCACACACTGCCTTTCCGCTTTCCCCTGCGGCTCGCATCTAACCTTTAGCTTGTCCGAACTCACCCTCCCTCAACTGCTCCAAAGCTGCCAGGCCGGTGATGCCCGCGCCATCGAACAGTTGGTGAGCACCTATCGGCCGGCGGTGTTTCGGCTGGCGCTGTCTATCCTGGACGACGCCGCCGAGGCCGACGAGGCCGCGCAGGATACCTTTGTGGCCGCGCTGCGCGGCCTAAGCCGCTACCGAGGCGACGCCGCGTTTACCACCTGGCTGTACGCCATTGCGCTCAACGTCTGCCGCGGCCGGCTGCGCCGGTGCCGCTCGCAAAACCGGCTGCTGGGGCTGCTCCAGGGCCTGTTTCACGGGCAGCCCCCGGCCGCGCCGCCGCCCGATGAGCGCGTCGTGCAGGATCAGGCCCAGGCCGCGCTGGCCGAGGCCGTCCAGGCCCTGCCCGAGCCCCAACGCCTGGTGGTGGTCCTGCGCTACTACCACGACCAGCGCCTGGGCGAGATCGCCCGGCTCCTGCGCGTCAGCGAGCGCACCGTGCACAACCGGCTGCACGCCGCGCACCAGAGCTTGCGGAAAATTTTGGGAGAAAAGGCCGACCTGCCATGACCACCCTCACCCATGCCGAAGCACGCCAGAGCACGCACACTGGCCGGCGCTGGCTCGACAACAAAGCCGCCGCCGCCCTGGACGCCCACCTGGCCGAGTGCGGCGAGTGCCGCGCCTACGCCGCCGATGTGGCCGCGCTGGAGCCGGCCCTCACCCGCGCCCTGCACGCCCGCTGGGATGGTGTTGAGTCAGTGTCTGGCCGCCGCCAACGCGCTGCGTCCGACGACCGTCAGGAGCCCGCGCCGCGACCCCGCCATCTCAACCCCGCCTTCGCGCTCGCCGCCGTGGCCTTGGTCTTGGTGCTGGCCGTGCTGCTGCTGCCCAGCCTCGCCAGCCAGCCCACGGCCAGCACGCCCGGCCCCAGCGCCTCGGAGGCGGTAGCCGACCTGCCCAGTCCCACGCCTCACGCCGACTTAGCCGGCGCGCTCTTCGTCGCGGACTTCGGTGAGTTTACCGGCGCGCCCGGGACCACCACCGTCCTGTCGCCGCCGCGCGTGCTGGCCTGGGAGGCCGTCACTGATCAGGTGCTGTGGTCAGTCGAGACCGGCCTCGGCCCGCAAATGGCTATGGACCGGGCCGGCCGCTACGTCTTCGTGCTCAGCCAGGTCAAGGCTGGTGCCGCCACCCTCGCCGGCCTCACCTTCGACTCCAACGATGCCCTGCGCCCCAGCGACGCCTGGCCCCTGCGCGTATCCGTGCTCGACCCGGCCAGCGGCGCTACGCTCCAGACCGTCACGCTGCCGCAGAGCCACGACTGGTCAGCGCTCATTGATTGGTCAGCGCTCATCGGCGCGGCCGGCGATACGCTGTATCTGTATCGCTTTGCGCCGTCTGAGAGCCTGGCCGCCATCGACCTGGCGACGGGCACGCTCGGGGACGAGCGCTGGAATCTCTGCACGAGCGCTTACCCCCGCTACGTGCAGCTTGCGCCCGATGGCAGCGCCGTCTACGCCTTCTGCACACCCAAGGCCGCCAATGACCGCTGGTGGGTGCAGATCACGCGCTTTGGCCAGGCCGAGCCCATCATGGTTGAGCTGCCGCAGTTAGGCGACGCGGTGCGCTGGGGCAATGGCCTGCTGCTTTCGCCCGACGGCCAGCGCCTCTACGTGGCCGATGTGGGCCTTGGTTTTCTGGCCGAGATCGACACCGCCACCGGCGCGGTGCTGCGCACGACCCAATACAAGGCGGGCGGGCGCCAGGGCCAATACGAAGCGCTGATGAGCGTGTCGCCCGACGGTGGCCGCCTGTATCTTGCCGCCGGGGGCGGCGCCACGCCCGCTGTCACTATCTTGGTGTTCGACACCGCCACCCTGGCAATCGTGAACCAGGCCGCCCTGATGCCGGCGGCCCCGCAGGCCATGGCCGCCGGTCCGTTGGGCCGGTTGTATGTGGCCAGTGACAGGGGCGTCAGCATGTACGAATTGCC
>CAYUYN010000057.1:7804-16001 GCA_964449185.1 uncultured Anaerolineales bacterium
CGCGACCAGGCCGGGCTGCCGGCTTTGTTTGTGCAGTCCCTCATCACTGGCGAGCGCGTGAACCTCACCGCCGGCGACGGTGCCAGCCCGGAGGCCTACTACTCCTACAACGGCTATGCCTGGTCGCCTTCGGACAAGTTCGTGGCCTATCTGCGCGTCGGCCCCTGGCTCGGCGCTTGGCCCGACACCCCCCTCTCGCCCGCCGCCCACGCCCAGATCGTCATTGCTGCCCCCGATGGCTCAGCCCACCCGGTTGTCATGGATCTCGCACCATCGCCCAACGGTATCTTCGGCCTCGAGTATTCGCCCGACGGTCGTTACCTCATGTTCGTCTCGGATCGCGAAAACAACGGCTGCTGGAACATTCACCTGCTGAGCCTGGCCAACCAAACGCTGTCGCGCCTGGAAGGTGTCTGCTACACCATCCGCACCGCGCTGCCCGCCTGGTCGTCAGATAGCCGCTGGCTCGTCTTCACCGCCGGCTGGGCCGGTGGAGTCCCTGCGCAGGACGGCAACGCTGGCCGTGCGCAAGAGCTCACTGCCATCGATGTCGCCCGGGCCCTCCAAGACCCCGGCCACGTCGTGCCCGTCCGCCTCACCCAGTGGCTCGGCGACGACCTCAGCCCGCGCTGGCAGCCATAAGACTCTCACCACCAAGACACGAAGTCACGAAGTTTAGAAAAGGGTGGCTGCGAACTATTCACAGCCACCCCTGTCTTGTTGGGAGGCGACCCTATTAAACTTCGTGTTACTTGGTGTATTCGTGTCTTAGTGGTAAAGGTTGGCTGTCCCCGCTATAATCCCCCCTGCTGTCGGTAAGCCCTCAACGGTATTCAAGGAGAAAAATTCATGCCGCGCCTCCCCGCCACTCGCCGCAATGCCCTGCTCGCTATCCCCGCCGTGGACCGCACCCGGCGCAATCATGGCCTGGAGCACGCCACCCTCACCATCCTGTCGCAGCGCCTGCGCGGCCTCAGCCTGGTGGGTCGCTCCACGCCCTTTGGCTTTTACCTCTATGGCGCTGTCACCACCGCGGCCCTGGAGAGCGCCGCGCAGGAGGCCCTGCGCCGCATGCAGGGCGGGGAGGTCAGCCTGGCCGTGCACCCCAACTGCGGCACCAACTTCGTCACGGCCGGCATCGCCGCCGGCGTGGCCGCCTACATCGGCTTCCTCGGCGCCAACAGCGCCAGCGCTCGCCGCGACCGCCTGCCCCTGGTCACCCTGCTGGCCACCGCCGCGCTGATGTTCGCTCAGCCCCTCGGCCTCGAGCTGCAGCGCCGCGTCACCACCTCCGGCGAGATGCGCGGGATGCAGATCACCAGCATCGGCCGTCGCCAGAACGGCCGCCTCACGTCGCACTTCGTCGCCACGGAAGGCTAACCGCAGCCTCGGCATGCCTCCCAGCTTCTACCTGCTCCACGGGCCCCACGAGTTCGCCGGCGCCGAGTTCCTCGACGCGCTAAAAGCCAAGCTGGGCGACCCCAGCCTGGCCTTGCTCAACACCACCGTCTTCGACGGCCGCGGCGCCAGCCTGCCCGACGTGCGCGCCATCTGCGACACCCTGCCGTTCCTCACCGCGCGCCGCCTGGTCATTGTGGAAGGCTGGCTGACCCGCCTGGCGGGCAAGACCGAGGCCGAGGCTGAGGCCGAGGCCGAGAGCACGGACGGGGACGAGGCTGAGGCGGTCCCGGCGCAGCGCCCCCAGCGGAGCGGCGGGGCCAAAGAGACCCTCAAGGAGCTGGTGGAGTATCTGCCCCACGTGCCCGAGAGCACCGCCCTGGTGTTGGTGGAAAAGCGTGAGCTCCCCAAGACCAACGCCGTGCTCAAAGCCGCCGCCGGGGCCAGTTGGGCCTACGTAAAGTTCTTCGATCTGCCCAAGGGTGACGCCCTGGTGAAATGGATCCGCAGCCGCGCCAAGGCCGAGGGCGGCGAGTTCTCGCGCGAGGCCGCCCAGGCCCTGGCTGAGGTGGAAAACGACCCGCGCGGCCTGGGCCACGAGATCGACAAGCTGCTGACGTATGTGGACCGCGCCCGCGCGGTGGAGCTGGACGATGTGCAGACCCTTACGCCCGCCGGCGGCGAGGCCATTATCTGGGACCTGGTGGACTCGATCGGCCAGCGGCGCGGGCCCCAGGCCCAGCGCGAGCTGCACAAGCTGCTGGAGACCGCGGCGCCCTTCTATGTGCTGACCATGATCGTGCGCCAGTACCGCTTGCTGCTGCTGGTCAAGGAGCAGTTGCTGGCCCGCGCGGGCGAGGCCGAGATTGCGAAGGCGCTTGGCCAGAAACCCTATACGGTCGGCAAAATCTCCGCCCAGGCGCGGAACTACGAGCTGCCCGCCCTCGAGCGCATCTACCGGCGCTTGCTCGATTACGACGTCGATATTAAAACAGGGCAAATCGCGCCCGCGGCCGCCCTCGACACCCTGGTCGCCGCGTTGACATCGTCGTAAAACCGTCAGGTGTTCGCTGCGGGGGCGTTCAGTTGAACGCCCCTACCTCGAATGACATTGATCATCCGTGGCCGACTGCCGACTGCGCACTGCCGACTGCCGACTGGAACCAGCATGACCAACTACCACCTCACCGCCCGCGACATCATGCAGACCGAGATTGCCACGATCTTGCCCGAGCTGACGGTGCAGGACGCCGCCGCCCTGATGCGCCACCACGGCGTGCGCAGCCTCATCGTCGAAAAAGACTCCGACGACGATGCCTACGGCCTGATCACCTTCGCCGACATCGTCTCCAAGGTCCTGGCCAACGGCTTCGAGCCGGCCGAGGTCCGCGTGGACGAGGTGATGACCAAGCCCCTGATCATGGTCAACCCCTCGCTCAAGGTGGAGCTCATCGCCCGCCTGTTCGCCAACCACCGCATCGGCCACGCCCCGGTCATCGAGAACCACACCCTCATCGGCATCGTGTCGATGACGGATCTCGTCGTCGAAGTCATCAGCGAGCCCGCCTAGCCGATGACTGCCTCCACCTGCCACACATCCCGCCCCAAATCCTGCGTCAGCTCAAACTCGGCCCGCTCGGTGCGCACGCGGAAGTGATGGCGCTCCACCTGGCCGCGCCAGTCGCGGCGCACCTCGGTGCGGCACGACACCACCGCGCGCACAGCGTGGCGCTGCCCGCGCCAGACAAAGACTTTGGGGAAGAAGCCGTTCTGCTTGGTCGGAACGGAGATCGGCTCGGCGATGCGGCGGCCACTTAGCGATGCCATACCATCTCCTGATAGCCGGGTTCGCCACTGGCGCCGCCACCGCCCCCGGCAGCGCCACTGGCGCCAAACACCGTAAAGTGCCGCGCCGCCGGCGCCGGCAGTTGCGGCCACGCCACTGGCTCGGCCTCTGCCTCAGACGCGTATTGGCCGTAGCCGGCCGCCGACGGCGGGTAGGGGCGTTCAACTGAACGCCCCTCCGGCGGCTCCGCCTCGTACGCCGGCGCCCGCTGCGTCACCACCACGATGCGGGGCTCGGGCGCCTCCAGCGGATAAACCATCCGCGCCGGCGCCTCGGCCACGGCGCGCAGCTCGGCCGTGCGCAGCGCGAACCACAGCACCAGCAGGCTGGTGGGAAGGCTGGCGCCCACCCCCGCCACGACGCCCACCATCACCGCCAGCGATTCGGACGAAAGCTGCTCGCCCACGATGACGGCCAGGGTTGCGGCAAACACCACCACGAAAATGAGCAGCAAGTACCGGAATCGCATAACGGCCTCCTGCGCTACGAACGCGCGCGCTTGCCCGGGCGCGGCGTGCCCGCACCCGCGGCCGCCGCCTCGTCACCCACACCCAACCAAAAGTGGTTCTTGATCACCGTGCCGCTGCCGCGCAGCCGCACCCCGGCCGCAATCGCCGGCTGGCCGTCGCCCAGCATCCCCGGGTGTACATAGCACTCGGTCGGCTGCACGCCGTACTTCGCGCGGTAATACTCCACCGCCCGCGCCACCTTCTGTTCCAGCTGGGCCTTGTTATCGTCGTCGTACCACAGCATGCCGATGTCCATGATGGGTCTCTCGATCTAGTTGAGTGAAAAACGGCCCCTACATCCCTTCCATGACCTCCGGCCAATCCTTCGCCGGCAGCCACGCCGCCTGGAAGCGGATAGTCTGCCCGGCGGCGATGAGGATGAAGTCGCCGCGGCCGAGCAGCTTCTCGGCATTGGTGCCGGCCACGCCCGACGCCACGCGCGCATCCTCGGCGCTGCCGACCCGGCCCACCAGCCGCACCGGGAAGTTGGCCTTGAGCATCGGGCCCAGCGCCGTGGACGAGGGCTTCTGCGCGCCGGCCACCAGGTGCAGCCCGGCCTGGCGCCCGCGCTGGGCGATGCGCGTCAGCAGCGCCTCCACCGGCTTGCCCCCGGCCTGCAGCAGGTCCAGCAGCTCGTCGACCGCCACGATGATGCGCGGCGACGAGACCCCTTCGCGGTCGCGCCGTTCCATCTCGGCCACCAGCCGCTCCAACAGGCTCTGCGCCGACCGCGCGTCGGTGGCCACCGCCTCCATCAAGTGCGGCAGCCCGCCCAGCGGCAGGAACCCGCGCGCCTTGGGGTCGATCAGCGCCAGTTGCAGCCGCGACTGCCGGTTGGTGAGCGCCAGCGACACCAGCAGGCTGCGGATAAGCTCGGTCTTGCCCGAGCCGGTCGTGCCCGCCACCAGCACGTGCGCCACATCGGCCGAGGGCAGCCGCAGCAGCAGCGGGCGCCCGTCATCGGTGATGCCCAGGCAGGCCGTCAGCGCCGGCAGCGCCGTCACGTTGCGCAGCAGCGGCAGCAGCCGCACCGGCTCGGCATCGGTGCGCGGCACCTCCACGGCGATCGACTCGCCGTCGCGCGCCACCCGCACGTCCGCGGCGCCCAGCGCCATGGCCAGCTCCTCCGACAGGTTGCGCACGGTGGACACCTT
Organism: uncultured Anaerolineales bacterium; assembly: GCA_964449185.1. Lineage (GTDB taxonomy): Bacteria > Chloroflexota > Anaerolineae > Anaerolineales > UBA6663 > CAYUYN01. The sequence continues at coordinate 12,712 of CAYUYN010000057.1, forward strand.
GGCGCCCAGCGCCGGGGTGAGCAGGAAGCGCACCCAGCGCGGCGTCACCGACCCGCCGTGCACGCGCACCGGCACCCGGTGGCTGGCCAGCACCCGCTCGATGCGGTCGGCCTGGAAGTTGAGTGTTTCGTGCGACGGAGAGCTCATAGCGCTCGGTGCTGCGGCCCACCGGCCGCGTCCGCGTTTTGAAATTGAACACGAAAGTGCGATAGCGACGATAGGGCTGCTGGGCAGCCCGGACTCAGCGCGCGGTTAGCTTGGTCGGCAAACGCTCAGCCCGCAAGGTGGGGGATAAAGCCGGGGTAAGGAGAAGACTGGCGTAATATGGTATGAACTTTTGTTCTAGTATATAGAACAGGTGTTCCGATGTCAAGCATGAATACGCAATACGCAATAGGAGTTAGAGTAGCGCTACTCGCGCAGCCTGGGATCGGCCTCGGCTTCTTCGTCCTCTATCCGCCACACCTTGGTGGCGCGATCGATGTACAGCACGCCATCCAGGTGGTCGATCTCGTGCTGGAAGATGCGCGCCAGCCAGCCGCGCGCCTTGATTTTGATCGGGCGCCCGCGCCGGTTGAGCGCCTTCACCGTCACCGCCGCGTGCCGCATGACCGTGCCGGCATAGCCCGGCAGCGACAGGCAGCCCTCCGAGCCTTCGACCAGCTCGATCGAGCGCTGCGCAATTTCGGGGTTGACGATGACGTACAGCTTAGGCGTGGGCGGCTCGGCCTCAGGCGGCGCGTCTTCGGGCAGGTCATCGGCGTATTCGATGACGACCAGGCGCTGGCTGACGGCCACCTGCGGCGCGGCCAGGCCCACCCCGGGCGCCACGCGCATGGTGTCGATCATGTCGTCAATCAATTGCTGCAGGCCCGCGTCGTGGGGGTCTTCCACGGGGCGCGCCTTGCGGCGCAGGGCCGGGTTATCCGGCCCGATGATGTTTCGTATCGGCATCTTCTCCCCGCTCCAACTCATGCGTCACCTTGTGATACTCCGTCAGCCAGTCGGCCATTTCGTCGCGGCGCTCGGCGGCCTTGGCCTCGGCCTTCTTGGCGTTGTTGGCCTCCATGCGCCGGTAGACGTCGTTCTGCACGCTCACCGGGTCGAACACGCCCTCAAAGCGAAACTCGGTGCCCGCCACCTGCGCCACCACCGTGCCGTAGTTCAGCAGCAGGCCCAGCAGGCCCGGCCGCTCATACTTCAGGCTCAGCACGTTGGCCAGCGGCGCCGACTTCTTGGTCTCGGCGCCCAGCGGCTTCTTGGCCAAGTCAAAAATCTGGTCGGCCGTGACCATGTAAATGTCGTTGCGCCAGTCCACGTACTCATACAGCCACCAGCCGGCCAGGGGCGCCAGCGCCACCAGCGCCCCCAGCACCAGCGCCGAGATGGGAATGGTCGCCGGCAGGTAGGCGATGGCCAGGGTCAGCGCCACAAACACCCCCACCAGGCCCAGGGTCGGCTTCCACACGCTCTCCCACAAGATAAACCAATGCTTGCGGTAGATGACGTTGCCGCCCTCTTCAAACCGCACGCGGAAGTTGAAGAAGTCCACCGCTTGCCGCGCCAGCGGTAAGCGCGGTTTACGCGCCGGCGCGGCCGGCGGCTTGGCGGGGGCGGGCGGCTTGCGCTGCTCCAGCCGGCCGCGGAGGATCGGGCCCATCTGCTCCACCTGGGCCTCGTGCTCGCGCGTGCGCGTGCGTTTCCAGTGCTCCTCGATGGCCGCCGCCAGCGCGTTGGGGTTGGCCACCGACTTCAGCAGGATCGGCCCCGAAAACGTCCGCACGATCACATCGCCCATGGCCAGCACGCGCTGAATGCTGTCGTCGGTCTGCACGTTCACCGACATGATCGAGCTTAGCGGCGCCTCCTGCCGGCTGTCGTAGATGCCGACGATCTTTTCCAGATACACCAGGCGCTGGTTGGTGACGATATAGTAGTCGTTGGCCCAATCGATGCGGTTCCAGATGATCCACAGCGCGCTGGGCACTTCCAGCAGCGCGCCGGTCCACGCGATCCACATGGCCTCGTAGGCCACCGCCAGCCACACCGCCGCCAGCGCGATCAGCCCGCCCAGGATCACCGGCGGCGCCATGGCCTGGTACATCAGCAGCTTGTGGCGCCGGGCGATCAGGTAGACCACCTCCGACTTGCCCAGCCAATTGAAGTGGTTCTGCCGGTATAGCTCGTGGCTCTCGTGCGACAGCAGCAGGTTGGGCTTGATCTGGGGGAAGCGCCGCAGCAGGTTGTCGAAGTCTGCCTTGCTCAGGCGCAGCAGCTCGGCGTCGGTGACGGCTTCCAGCGTGGCCGACCGCCGCCGCCCGTACAGCAGGGCGCCCTCGCCAAAGAAGTCGCCCGGCACCAGCGTGGCCACTTCCTCGGGCGCGTGGTTGTGCCGCTGGCGCAGCACCCGGGCCTGCCCTTTGTTGATGATGTAAAAGTCCTGGCCCTCGGCCCCCTGCTCGAAGATGGTCTCGCCGGCCTTCACCTGCTCGATCTGCAGCTCCTCGGCGGCCTCCTTGATCTCTTCTTCGGATAGTCCCTTGAAGATGTAGATCGGCCGCAGCCGCCCGAGATAGGCTTCGGGATTCTCCATGATTCAAGATTCTAGCACAAAGCTGTGTGGAAGTATGGGAGTGTGGGGGTATGGGAGACGCGTCTCCCATACCCCCACACTCCCATACTTCGTCTAAAATGCTCCTATGGCTCTAAAAATGCTTGACGCCCTTAATACAACCCTCACCGCCTGCCAACGCTGTCCACGCCTCATCGCCCACTGCCAGCAAGTCGCCCGCGAAAAGCGCCGCGCCTACCGCGACCAGACCTACTGGGGCCGGCCGCTCCCCGGCGTGGGCGACGCGCAGGCCCGCCTCCTCATGGTGGGCCTGGCGCCCGGCGCGCACGGCGCCAACCGCACCGGCCGCATGTTCACCGGCGACGGCTCCGGCGACTTCCTGACCCCCGCGCTCTACCGCGCCGGCTTTGCCAACCAGCCCACCTCCACCCACCTTGGCGACGGCCTCGAGCTGCGCGACCTGTACCTGGCCGCCGCCGCGCACTGCGCCCCGCCCGGCAACAAGCCCACCCCGGCCGAGATCGCCAACTGCCGCCCCTACCTCGTCCAGCACCTGGCCCTCCTGCCGAACGTGCGCGTCATTATCCTGCTCGGCCAGATCGGCTTCGAGGCGCTCCTGGCGGCCCTGGCCGAGGCCGGCCACCCCGCGCCCCGCCCGCGCCCCGCCTTCGGCCACCTGGCCGAGCACCGCCTGGGACCCTACACCCTCGTGTGCAGC
>CAYUYN010000058.1:0-15853 GCA_964449185.1 uncultured Anaerolineales bacterium
GGGCGCGGCGAGCCGCCGGCAACACCGGCGGCCGGGCTGGGCGTGGAGTAGGGCGTGCGGCCAACGGTGCAGGGGAGCAGGGGAGCGCGCGACTGCGGGGGCGTGGAGCGGGATTGCGGGGGTACGGGGCGATGGCGGCGACAGAGCGCCGGGGCACTTGGGGCAGATGGGGTCGCTCTTGGGGGGCAGATGGGGGCACTTAGGGGCAGATATGAAAAGCCGACTTTTAGCTTGTTTACTCGATACAATTGGGGATTTTGGGCGCGTTGGGTAGCACTTGTCTAAGTAAATCGGAAAAATTTACCGGAGTGACGTTTTGAGGCGCCGCGCGGGGCTGTGCACTAGGTAGTATACGGTTGGAAAGGTGCGACCGGACCGGGCGGGTGGCACTCTATTGAGCATACGAAAGAATTGTTGCAGAAGCAAGAGGGAATTGGGAGGCTGGAGGCTGGAAGCTGGACCTACTCGCCCAAACTCGGACCCAAGCTGCGAGGCGCCCCACCCACCCCAGAATCGCCTCCCGCAAACGCCTGTGCTAAGATAATCCTTCACAACCCAGGACAACTGTGTGAAGCCCAACGTAACCTTCCCTGGAACCCAGTCTCGCCCCAACCCCTCTTCACCCACGGTCCGCCAGTGAGCGGCGCGCCGGCAGCAGCCGAGACGCCCGCGCGCGCAGTGGGGCGCTGGTCGGGCTGGCCGACGGCTATTTTCTCCACGGCCTGCTTCAGTCTGGCGCCGCCGTTGGGCAAGGCCGCCATTAATTTGGGGATGGATGCGCTGGCGCTGCTGGTGCTGCGCATGCTGCTGGCGGCGCTGCTGTTGGGCGCGACCGTCCTGTTGACCTCGCCCGCGCGCCTGCGCATTGACCGGCGCGGCCTGCTGCTGTGCCTGGGCGCCGGGCTGGCAAACGGCGTAGGCATGGTGATGTTCTTCCGCTCGCTGGAGCGGCTGAATGCCTCCATCGCCTCGATGATCTTCTCGCTTAGCCCGCTGGTGCTGCTGCTGTTGCTGGCGCTGCGCGGAGAAAAGTTTACCTATCGCAACGGGGTGCGCCTGCTGCTGGGCCTTGGCGGGGTGTACCTGCTGATTGGGCCGGGCGGGCAGGTGGACAGCCTGGGCGTGCTGCTGGCGATGGGCACCATCGTGACGGTGCCCATCCAGATTCTGTTTATGCAGTGGTACCTGCAGGACTACGATGCCTACGCCGTGACGTTCTACATGGTGCTGGGCATGCTGCTGGTGGCGGCCATGTGGTGGCTGGTGCAGGGTCTGCCCTGGCAGCCGGTCGGCCCGGCGGCCTGGTGGCTGCTGCTGGCGCTGGTGGTGGTCAGCACCTTTGTGGCGCGGCTGACGATGTTCGCCGCCATCCGCGTGGTGGGCGGCGGCGAGGTGGGCCTGCTAGCGCCGCTGGAAACGATGCTGACCGTGATCTGGTCCGTACTGTTTCTCAAGGAGTGGCTGAGCCCCTTGCAGTGGGTGGGCGGCGCCTTGATTGTGTTCAGCGCGCTGTTGGCTGTGCAGCGCTTAAAGCGAGTGCGGTGGCGGACGGAGCCAGCGCAGCGGCAAGGCTCGGGCAACGTGTGAGCGATGCAGTTGCATCGGAGACGGACACCGCTATCATTGGTGTCAATGGTGGGGGCGTTCAATTGAACGCCCCTACGGTGATTACCAAGGTTTAGTCCAGGTCGCAACAAGACGTACCTATGCCTAAGCCGCGTTCCTCTTTTGCGTAGGACACCAACTGCCATGCAGTCTCGCTCCGACCGCCGGGCCGCGCGGCGCACCAAGCGCACCGAGTCGCCCTTTTTGCAAATCCCCTTCCGGCGGCTGCGCAACCCGTGGCGGCCGGCGGAGCTGCTCGCGCCCGACCAGATTGAGCGGCTGCACGACGCCTCCATGCACATCCTCGAAAACGTCGGCCTCGACTTCATGGACTCGGAAGCCCTGGCCTTGTGGGAGAAGGCCGGCGCGCGCGTGGATCACGCCGCCCAGCACGTGTGGCTGGACCGCGGTTTGGTGATGGAACTGGTGGGCAAAGCGCCGGCGAGCTTCACCTGGCGCGCGCGCAACCCCGAGCGCAGTGTCTTCATCGGCGAGAACGCCATCACGTTCGGGCCAAATGGCGGCATGGTGTATGCCAGCGACCTGGAGCATGGGCGGCGCCCAGGGCTGCACGCCGACTACGAAAACTTTGTGCGGCTGACGCACATGTGCAATGTGCTGCACTTTGCCTGCTGGGAGCAGGTGACCTCGCACGATGTGCCGGTTTCGCTGCGGCATCTGCGCCGGCTGCAGTCGGGCTTTATGCTGAGCGATAAGGCCGTGATGGAGGCCGCGCACGGCCGCGTGATCACCGCCGACAATATTGCTATGGCCGAGTTGGTCTTTGGCGACCTGGCCGGCGACCCGGTCATCGGCGACGTGATCAACGTCAACAGCCCGCTGCGCTACGACGCTCGCATGCTCGGTGGGCTGATCACGTATGCCCGCGCCGGGCAGGCGTGTTTTATCACGCCCTTTATCCTGGCGGGCGCCATGAGCCCCATCACCGTGGCGGCCGCCCTGGCGCAGCAAAATGCCGAGGCCCTGGCCGGCGTGGCGCTGACCCAGGTCGTGCGGCCGGGCGCGCCGGTGATCTATGGCGGCTTTACCACCAATGTGGACATGAAATCGGGCAGCCCGGCCTTTGGCACACCCGAGGGCGCCTGGGCGCTGATAGTGGGCGCGCAGTTGGCGCGGCGCTACCGCCTGCCGTACCGGGGCAGTGGCAGCCTGACGACGGCCAAGGTTCCTGACGGCCAGGCCGCCTACGAGACGCAGTGGACGCTGTGGCCGTGCGTGTTGGCGCACACCAACCTGGTGATGCACGCGGCCGGCTGGCTGGAAGGCGGGCTGACGGCCTCGTTTGAGAAGTTCATCATTGACGCCGAAGCCCTGGCGATGTTCCAGCACATGCTGGGCGGCTTCACCATCGACGAGGACACCCTGGCGCTGGACATGATCGCCGAGGTGGGCCCGGGCGGCCATCACTTCGGCACGCCGCACACGCAGGAGCGCTTCAGCACCGAGTTCTATCAGACCTTCCTGGCCGACCGCCAGGGCTATGAGAATTGGGTGGCGTCCGGCAGCCACGACGCCGCCCGGCGCGCCCACGACTTGTACAAGGACATGCTGACGCATTTCGAAGCGCCGCCCCTGGAGGCCAGCATCGCCGCGGCCCTGGACGACTTTGTGGCCCGCCGCAGCCGCGAGCTGGAAGGGGTGAGTCTGTATGAATAGAAGGATGAAGGCGGAAGGCGGAAGGCGGAACGCTACGCGTGAACGCTTCGCGTGAAGGCGGCAACCTGACGTCCGCGGCCCGCGGCGAGCGAAGGGCGGCGCGGCGGCAGCAGCGGAGCGAATCACCGCTGCTGGGCATGCCGTTTCGCCAGCCGCGTAATCCAATGGCGCCGCTGGAGGTGGTCGGCCCGGAGCAGATCGCGGTGCTCCACGACGCCTCCATGCGCATCCTGGAAAACATCGGCATCGACTTCATGGACCCCGAGGCCCTGGACCTGTGGGAGAAGGCCGGCGCGCGCGTGGACCATGCGGCGCAGCACGTGTGGGTGGAGCGCGCCCTGGTGATGGCGCTGGTGGCCAAGGCCCCGGCGCGGTTCACCTGGCGCGCGCGCAACCCCGAGCGCCACGTGCAGATCGGCGGCAACGCCATTGCCTTTGCGCCGCAGGGCGGGGTGGCCTATGTGGACAGCCTGGCCGGGGGCCGGCGGCGCGGCACCATGCACGACTACGCGAACTTCCTCAAGCTCAACCAGGTGTGCCCGGTGATCCACTTTGCCGGCGAGCAGCTCATCGCGCCGCACGAGGTGCCGTCATCCTTCCGGCATCTGCGCCGGCTGCTGCTGGCCTTCCAACTGACCGACAAGGCCGTGCAGGAGGCGCTGCACGGCCGCGAAATCTGCGCGGATACGCTCAACCTGGCCCGCATCGTCTACGGCGAGCTGGAGGGCGACCCCGTGATCGGCGGGGTGATCAATTCCAGCAGCCCGCTGCGCTACGATGCCCGCATGTTGGGCGGGCTGATTGCCTACGCCCGCGCGGGGCAGGTGACGATCATCACGCCCTTTATCCTGGCCGGCGCCATGAGCCCCATCAGCATCGCCTCGGCCATCGCCCAGCAAAACGCCGAGGCCCTGGCCGGCATCGCCCTGGCGCAGATCGTGCGGCCCGGCGCACCGGTGATCTACGGCGGCTTTACCAGCAATGTGGACATGAAGTCTGGCAGCCCGGCCTTTGGCACGCCCGAGGGCGCCTGGGCCATGGCCACCGGCGCGCAGTTGGCGCGCTTCTACCGCCTGCCATACCGGGGCAGCGGCAGCCTGACCAACAGCAAGACGCCCGATGCGCAAGCCGCGTACGAGACAGCCTGGACCCTGTGGCCGGCGGTGATGGCGCACACCAACTTCATTATGCACGCCGTGGGCTGGCTGGAAGGCGGCCTGACCGTCTCGTACGAGAAGATCATCCTCGATCTCGAGAGCCTGGCCATGTTCCAGCACTTCCTGGGCGGCTTTGCCATTGACGACGAGGCCCTGGCGCTGGACATGATCGCGGAGGTCGGTCCGGGCGGCCATCACTTTGGCACGGCCCACACCCAGCAGCGCTACAGCACCGAGTTCTACGCGCCCCTGCTCTCGGACCGGCAGGGCTACGACAACTGGAAGATCGCCGGCGGCCTCGATGCGGCCCAACGCGCCCAGGCTGTCTGGAAGGACCTGCTGGCCGCCTATCAGCCGCCGCCGCTCGACCCGGGCATTCGGGACGGGCTGATTGAATACGTCGAGCGAAGGGAAAGGGAGCTGGAGGGCAAGAGTTTATATGATTCGTTGTAATTGGTAATTAGCAATTGGTAATTGTGGGAGCAGTTACCAATTGCTAATTACCAATTACCTCTTTGAGGACAACATGGCAAAACGAGACCGCCGCGTACTTGGACAAACGAACACCCTCCTCGAAGTCGGGGTCGACTTCAACCGCCTGCGGCATGACCGGCTGGCCAAGGTACAGGCGCAGATGGCGGCGCGGGACATTGGCGCCCTGGTGCTGACGGATATCATGAACATCCGCTACTGCACCGGCATCAGCGTCATGCCGCTGTGGACGGCCACCAACCTGGCGCACTACACCCTGGTGCCTGTCACCGGCGATCCGGTGATTTTCGAATACACCCTGGCGCGGTTCCGGGTGGAACCGTTTTGGCCCGGGTCGCGGCCGGCGCGAGTATGGCAGGCGCGCTTTGCCGACCAGTTTGCGGGTCAGCGCTCCAACGAGTGGGCGGCCGAGATCAAGGACGTGCTGCGGGGCTGGGGGCTGGCTGACGCCAGGATCGGCGTAGACAGCCTGGACTACTATGGCTTCACCGCGCTCCAGGCGCAGGGCTTGCACCTGACCGATGCCGACGACGCTATCGAGGGCGCGCGCATCATCAAGACCGCCGACGAGATCGAGCTGATGCGGCAGTCCACCGTGGTGGCCGAAGTGGCGCTCTACGACATGGAGCAGGCTATCCGCCCGGGCATCACCGAGAATGAGCTGCTGGCCGTCTTCTGGCACCGCATGCTGGCCTTGGGCGGCGAGCACTGCTTTACGCGGCTGTTGGCGAGCGGCTACAAGACCAATCCGTGGTTCCACGAGGCGGGCAGCAAGATGGTGCGCCCCGGCGACCTGGTGGGCATCGACACCGACATGATTGGGCCGGAAGGCTATGCCTGCGACATTTCGCGCACCTTCCTGTGCGGCGACCAGCCCACCCCGGTGCAGAAGGAAGCCTACAAGGTGGCGCACGACTTCATCCAGGCCACCATCGAAGAGATCAAGGTGGGACGTTCCTACGCCGATTTTGTCCAGCACCTGCCCACCTTCCCGGAGGCCTACCGCGCGCAGCAATATTCTACGGTGCTACACGGCATCGGCACCGACGACGAGCCGCCCTTCATTCCGTTTCCCCAGGGCGCCTGGCGCGTGATGCCCGAGGGCGAGTTCCGCGAGAACATGGTAGTGAGCGTCGAGTTTTATGCCGGCAAGGTCGGCGAGCAGGACGGGGTCAAGCTGGAGGATGAGGTGTGGATCACGAACGATGGTCCGGTGGTGATTTCGCTGTATCCGTATGACATGCGGCTGTTGAGCTAGTCTCGCATTTCTAACCCTTGCCTCGATCCTTTGTGCCTCCAGCACAACGCCGCCTACCAAAAACTATGCTTCAGCCCGTATTTATGGCACACTATGTCATCTATCATTGAGGCGAATACCGCCGCATTGCCATCATCGAGGAGGAGCGCATGGGACTTCCAGCCAGTGTTGACTATCTGATCATCGGCGCCGGGGTGCACGGCCTGTCGACGGCCTACCACCTGGCCAAGTACCTGAAGGCCCAGGGCAAGACCCCGGACATCCTGGTGGTGGAAAAGAGCAGCATCGCCGCAGGCGCCTCGGGCGTGGCCTGCGGCAACGTGCGCTGCAACTACTATCAGGAGCCCATGACGCGCCTGATGATGCACTGCATGGACATCTGGGAGTCCGACCCCGACTTGTTTGCTTACAACTCGGTGGGCTACCTGACCACGTCGTTCGAGCCGATGCGCGAAGGGCTGGAGGCCATCTGGCAGCGCCACCAGCGGCTGGGCTACCCGTCCACGCTGGTCACGGGCGCCAAAGACGTTGAGAAGTACATGCGCAACATCTTTTGGGACTGGCAGGCCGAAGGGCTGGAGGTGGTGCTGCACGAGCATCGCGGGGGCCATGCCTGGAGCAAGCAGGCCATCCATGGCCTGGCCATCAAGGCCGAGCGCGAAGATGCCCGCATCGCCATCGGGCCGAAGGTCACCGGCTTTCAATACAACACCGCCGGCGAGGTCACGGTGGTGGAGACCGACCTGGGCGACGTGCGCGTGGGACACCTGATTGTGGCGGTGGGGCCGTGGATCGGCGAGATGTGGAAGATGCTGGAGCTGCCGGCCCGGGTGCCGCACCCGACGCAGCCCGGCGAGCAGGCCAAGGTGTGGCACTACCTGGCGCTGCAGGAGGGCGAGATCGAAGTCAACCCCTTCACCCACATCACCAACGACGGCCGGCGCCCGCCGCTGCTGCACGTGGACAGCGCTGTGCCGCTTTACAGCGAAGACGGCCGGCTGATCTGGGACCAGCCGTGGGGCATCTACGTCAAGCGTGATAAGCACGGCGTGCAGGGCGGGGCCGTGCCCAAGGACGTGCCCGACGACGCCGTGATGGACCCCTATGGCACGCGCAGCCCCTACTACTGCGTGGGCGATGATTTCTTTGACCTGTGGGTGGCGTCGCTGGCGCACTGCCTTAAGCGCTACGAGGGCACGCGCAAGTTTGCGTCCAAGCGGCCGTCGGGCGGGGTGGGCGCGTTCTCGGCCGACAACTTCCCAATCTTCGACTTCATGCGGCCCAACTGCTACGTCATCGCCGATTCCAATCACGGCTTCAAAATGATCGGCGTGGGCGAGCAGGTAGCGCGCATCCTGACGGGCGGGCAGGCCGAGCTGCTGGAGCCGTTCAACTTCCAGCGCTTCGAGCAAGCCAAGTCCCTGCCCAAGTCTAAAGCGCCGTTCCCGTGGATGTAGCGGAGGCGGAGCGACGTGAGCACAACAGCCGACATCATCGTCATCGGCGGCGGCATCATTGGGTGCAGCACCGCCTACAGCCTGGCCCGGCAGGGCGCGCGCAGCGTGATTCTGCTCGAGCGCAACGCCATCTGCTCGGGCGGCACGGCCAAGTCGTGCGCCATCTGCCGCACGCACTACTCGATCCCCAGCAACCTGCAGCATGCCGTGGAGAGCCTCAAGATCTTTGAAAACTTCGCGGAGGTGGTGGGCGGCACGGCCGACTTCCACTGCACGGGCTACCTCATCCTCGGTCCGGAGGCGCACCGCGCGCCGATGCAGGCTGTGTTTCGTGAGCAGAACAAGCACGGCATTGACACGGCCACGCTCACGGCCGCCGAGGCGCACCGCATCCACCCGCTGTTGAGTTTCGACGACGTGGCCGTGATCGGCTACGACACGCGCGCGGGCTACTGCGACCCGCACCTGACCACGAACTCGTACGTGCAGCGGGCGCGCGACCTGGGCGTGGACGTGCGCACCAGCACGCGCGTGACCGCCCTGAAACTAAATGGCGGACTCAAGACGGTCTCGACCGACGCGGGTGACTTCCAGGCGCCCGTGGTGGTGGTGGCGGCCGGCCCGTGGACCAACAGCCTCACGCAGACCGCCGGGCTAAGCCTGCCCTACGAGGTCAGCCGGCACAAGGTCATCACGCTCAAGGTGCCCCAGCCCTACGAGTTGGACTGGCCCACCGTCAAGGACCTGACCACGCCCACCAAGATCTACTTCCGGCCCGAGACGGGCGGGGTGGTGCTGGTGGGCACCGGCGACCATGGCGACCCCATTGAAGACGCCGACAGCCTGCACGACGAGGTGGACCTGGAACACGTGGACCGCATCGCCGCGCTGATGGCCCACCGCATGCCGGTGTTCGAGCAGGCCGTTTACACCGCCGGCTGGACCGGTCCCTACGACATCACGCCCGACTGGAACCCCATGGTCGGCGAGGCGCCCGGCTACGACGGCCTGTTTGTGGCCGTGGGTTTTAGCGGGCACGGCTTCAAGCTGGCGCCCACCATCGGCGAGTCGCTCGCGCAGACGGTGCTGGGCCAGCCCGTGCGCGTGCCCATTGAGGCCTACCGCCTCAGCCGCTTCACCGAGGGCCAGGCCCTGCACGGAGCCTATGGCATCGGCTCCATTTCCTGACTGGCGCGCATGACCACCCGCGAAAACGCCCGTCGCCGCGCACCGCGCAAACTGCCCGTGCTGCCACCTGGCCTGGAAGGCGGCCAGTACCGGCCGCTGAGCGAGGCCGATGTGCAGCGCATCCACGAGGCGGCCCTGCGCGTGCTGGAGCGCACCGGCGTGGAGGTGATGGAATCTGAGTGCCGGACGATCCTGGGCGCGGCCGGTGCGCAGGTGGACGCCACCCGCAACCGGGTCTGCTTCTCGCGCGGGATGGTCGAGCGCGCCCTGCAGACCGCCAACCGCGACGTCGTGCTCTACAGCCAGGATGGCAAGACCGACCTGCACCTGCGCGGCAAGCGCGTGCACCTGGGCACGGGCGGCGCGGCGGTTTACATCCTGGACGTGAATACCGGCAACGTGCGCGAATCGGTCCTGCGCGACCTGTACGACATTGGCCGGCTGGTGGAAGGGCTCGACAACATCCACTTCTACCTGCGGCCGGTCGTGGCGCGCGACCTCGACAACGACGACATCGACCTCAACACCTTCTACGCCTGCCTGGCCGCCACCCATAAGCATGTCATGGGCGGCTGCTACTTTGCGCGCAAGGTGCCGGAGATCAAGCGCCTCGGCGCGCTCCTGGCCGGCGGCGAAGAGCAGTTCCTGGCGCGGCCGTTCCTCTCGCTCAACCTGGGCTATGTGGTCAGCCCGCTGCGCTTTGCCACCGAGACGGTCGAGACGCTCACCGCGGCCGTGCGGACCGGGCTGCCGGTCTCGCTCGTGTCTGCGCCGCTGAGCGGCGCCACGGCGCCGGCCGCGCTGGCCGGCGCGCTGGTGCAGGTGATTGCGGAGGAGCTGGCCGGCCTGGTCTACGTTCAGCTTTTGCGGCCGGGCCACCCCATGCTGATGGGCGGCATGCCGCTCGTTACCGACCTGCGCACGGGCAGCATGATCGGCGGCTGCGCCGAGCTGGCCCTGATGAACGCCGCCGCCGCGCAGATGGCCCACTTCTATGGCCTGCCCATCTACAATTCGTGCGGCATCACCGAGAGCAAGCTGCCGGACGTGCAGGCCGGCTTTGAGAAGGGCCTGACCACGGCCGTCACGGCCCTGGCCGGGGCGCAGTACAATCACCACGCCGCCGGAATGCTCGAGTCCCTGCTGACCGTGGCTTACGAGAACTACATCATTGACGATGACCTGAACGGCCTGGTGATGCGTCTGGTGCGAGGGATCGAGATCACCGACGACTCGCTCTCGGTGGATGTTATTCACGAGACCTGCACCGACGGTCCCGGGCACTACCTGGGCCACGAGCAGACCATCCGTTTGATGAACAGCGAGTATTATTACCCGCACACCGCCGACCGGGCCACGCGCGCGGCCTGGCAGGAGGCCGGCGGGCTGGACATGCGCGAGCGCGCCCGCCGCCGCGCGCAAGGACTGCTGCGGACGACGTTCCCAACCGTGATCGCGCCGGAGGTGGATGCCGCCGTGCGCGCTGAGTTCAACATTCTGCTGCCGCGGCACGTCATGGCGGCTGGAGGCTATCCATGATCGGTGGCACACACGGCCAGGTTCTGCACGTCGACCTGACCACGGGCGAGAGCCGCATCGAGCGGCCCGCCGATGACTTCTACCGGCTGCTGGTGGGCGGGCGTGCGGTGGTGGCGTACTTCCTGCTGCGCGATTTGGCCCCGGGCACGCCCGCGCTGAGCCCCGACAACCTGCTGATCTTTGCGCCGGGCATTATGCAGGGCACCAACTTTCCGGGGGCCGGGCGGCATGGGGTGGGCGGTAAATCGCCTTTGACCGGCGCCATCGGCAGCAGCGAGGCCGGCGGCTGGTGGGGGCATGAGTTCAAGCGGGCGGGTTTTGACGCGCTGGTGATCCGCGGGCGCGCGCCAAAGCCGGTATTTCTGTGGATCAAGGACGGCCAGGTGGAAGTGCGCCCGGCTGAGCACCTGTGGGGCCTGCAGACCTGGCCGGCGCAGGACGCCATCCGCGGCGAGCTGGGCGATGCGCGCGTGCGCGTGGCGCAGGTGGGCCCGGCCGGCGAGAACCAGGTCTTGTACGCCGCCGTGATGCACGACATCAACCGCGCCGCCGGCCGCAACGGGCTGGGCGCGGTCATGGGATCGAAGAACCTCAAAGCCGTGGCCGTGCGCGGCACGCAGAACGTGCCGGTGGCCGAGCGCAAGCCCGTGACGGCCGTGAGCAAGTGGCTGGGAGAGAACTACAAGACCCTGGCGGCGTGGGCCACCAACCCCGGCCGCGGCACGCAGGATTCGCTTAAGCACTGGGGCTATGTGGGCGCCCTGCCGACCGCCAACTTTGGCCAGCCCGTGTTTGAGGAAGCGCCCCTGTTGAGCGGCGAGCGCAACTACGAGATGTTCCTCAAGGAGCGCGACACCTGCCAGGCCTGCCCCATCACCTGCAAGCAGGTATTCGAGACCGAGTCCGACAACCCTTACCAAAAGCTCAACCCGGAATACGGCGGTCCTGAGTATGAGGCCATGGCGGCGCTCGGCCCGACCTGCCGCGTCACCGACAACCTGGCCGTGTCCAAGGCGGCCGAGCTATGCAATGCCAACGGCCTGGATGTGATCTCGACCGGCGCTTCCATTGGCTTTGCCATGGAGGCCTTTGAGCGCGGCTTGCTGACGACGGCCGACACGGGTGGGCTGGAGTATCGCTGGGGCGACGCCAGGCTGTTGGTGCGTTCGGTAGAGCTCATCGCGCGGCGCGAGGGCTTTGGCGCGGTGCTGGCGGAGGGGGTGGCGCGCATGAGCGCTCGCTTTGGCGAGGGCACGGCCGACTTCAACCTGACCGTGAAGGGCCAGGAGCTGCCGATGCACGAGCCGCGCCTGAAGCAGGTGTTGGGCCTGGGCTACGCGGTGGCCCCCGTGGGCGCCGACCACATGATGAACGTACACGACACCGACTTCACCTACGAAGGTGAAGGCCTCAAGCGCGTCAACGCGGCGCTCGAAAAGAAAGTCGGCCCGCTGCGGCCGAACGACCTGGGCGAAGACAAGCTGCAGGTCTTCTTCACCGATCTCAACTGGATGCATTTCCAGGACTGCGCCGTCAACTGCCATTTCTACGTCTATCACTACCACCACATGGCCAGCGCGCTCACCGGGGTGACCGGCGTGCCGTACGGCCTGCGCGACATCCTGGCGGTGGGCGAGCGCGCCCAAACCCTGTCGCGGCTGTTCAATATGCGCGAAGGCTTTACCGCCGAGGATGACAAATTGCCCAAACGCGTGATGAAGGCCTTTGCCAGCGGGCCGCTGGCAGGCGTCGAGATCAACGCCGAGGCCATGGCCTGGGCGCGGCGCCGCTACTACGAGCTGATGCGCTGGGACCCCGAAACGGGTGTGCCCAGCCAGGCCTGCGTGACCGGGTTGGGGATTGACCAACTGCTCGGCAGCGCCGTGCCGGCGCTGTAGGCATGGACCGGCGCGCTACCCTGCTGCTGTCGGCCGGGCACATGTTTACTGATTTGAACCAGGGCGCCATGCCGGCGCTGCTGCCGTTCTTCGTGGCGGAGTATCACCTATCGTATCAGCAGGCGGCCGGTCTGGTGTTCGCGGCCACCATCGCCTCGTCTGTCGTGCAGCCGCTCTTTGGCCGGTATGCCGACCGCTCCCGGGCTGCCTGGCTCATGCCGGTGGGGGTGCTCATGGCCGGTCTGGGCCTGGCGCTGACCGGCGTGGTGCGTGAGTATTGGCTGATGGCGGTTGTGCTGTCGCTCAGCGGTTTGGGCGTGGCGGCCTTTCACCCGGAGGCGGCCCGCTCGATGAATGCCGCCGCCGGCCCGCGTAAAGCCACCGGGATGAGCGTGTTTTCGATGGGCGGCACCGCGGGCTTTGCGCTGGGGCCGCTGTTGGTCACCGGCCTGATGCTGGCTTTTGGCTTGCGCGGCACCGTGCTGCTGGCCGTGCCGGCTTTGGGCATGGCACTGGTGCTCTTTAGCCAGTTGCGCATGCTGCCGGCGCTCCGCTTCAGTCGGTCGCACGGGGCCGGCGCAGAGGCGGGCGGCCCGGCGGATGCCTGGCGTCCCTTCGGCGTCCTGGCCGCGGCCATCATCTTTCGCTCGGCCTTGTTTTTCGGATTTAGCACCTTCCTGCCGCTGTACTGGCTCGATGTCCTGGGGCAGTCGCCGGCCGCCGCCGGCAGTATCCTGTCGCTGTGGCTGGGCAGCGGGGTCATCGGTTCGCTCGTCGGTGGGCGCCTCGCGGACCGCTATGGCGCGCAGTGGGTGGGACTGTTCACTTCGTTAGCGATGGTGCCGCTGATCGTGCTCTTTGTCTTGGTGCAGCAGCCCATCCTGGCCGCGCTGCTGCTGATGTTGATGAGCATTTTGCTGGCGGCGCCCGGCAGTGGGCTGATGGTGCTGGGCCAGGGGTTCTTGCCCAACCATGTCGGCGTCGCCTCGGGCGTCACCATCGGCCTATCGGTGAGCGTGGGCGGCGCGACGGCGCCGCTGTTGGGCTGGCTGGCCGACCAGTTCGGCATTCCGTCCGCGCTGGCCAGCCTGACGGTCATGCCGCTGCTGATTGCGCTGCTGTTGTGGTCGCTGCGGCGTTTCCGTCCACCACCATGAAAATCGACTCGATCGAAATTCGCCACTACCGGCTGCCGCTCGATCCGCCCTTCCACGCATCGTGGGACCCGCGTCCGCGCACCAGCCACACCACCACCCTGGTGCGAGTGCGTGCCGGCGGCTGTGAAGGCGTGGGATCGGGCGATGCCATGTTGGGTTTCGCCGGCCACGAGTACCTCTTCCTGGGCCGCGACCCCTTCGACATCGAGCGCCACGTCCACCTTCTGGATAATCTCCAGTTCTTCTACGGCCGCATGTGGCCGCTGGAGGTGGCGCTGTGGGATTTGATGGGCAAGCTCAGTGGGCAGCCGCTGTGGAAGCTGCTGGGCGGGCGCAGCCACCGCGTGCGGCTCTATGCTTCCACGGGCGAGCGCCTGCCGGCGGCGGCCCGCGCCGAGACCGCTCGTGCCCTGCGCGACCTGGGCTACCCGGCGCTGAAGCTGCGGTTCCACGCGGCCGACCCGCGCGATGACATTGCCGTGGTGGCCGCGGTGCGTGAGGCCGTGGGCGGCGATATGGAAATCCTGGTGGACGCCAACCAGGGCTGGCAGATGCCCTGGGACGCCTCCGCACCGTGGGACTTCAAGACGGCGCTGTGGGTGGCCGATGCCCTGGCCGATCTAGGCGTGTACTGGCTGGAAGAGCCGCTCCAGCGCCACGACTACCGGGGCCTGGCCGAGCTGCGGCGCCGCGCCCGTGTGCGCATCGCCGGCGGCGAGGGCAACCGCGATTTCAGCGAGCTGCGCGAGTATTTGCGGCACGGCTCGCTCGATGTCTACCAGGCCGACGCGGTGTGGAGCACCGGCCTGCTGCGCGGGCGCCAACTGGCGACGGAGGTGCAGGCGGCGGGCTGCATTTATTCGCCGCACACCTGGGGCGACGGGCTGGTGCTGCTGGCCAACTTGCACCTGTCAGCCGCCGTTTCCACCGCGCCCTTTATCGAGTACCCGTTCGACCCGCCGAGCTGGACACCCGAGCGGCGCGACTATGTGCTGCCTCAGCCGACCCTGCCCGATGCCGAGGGCTTCATTACGCTGTCGGATGCGCCTGGCTTGGGCGTGACGATTGATTGGGAGGCTTTGGAAGGGCTGCGGATCCAGGCGGGCACGATGGGCTAGGGGTGAGTAAGAGGCTGGTAAAGCCGCCTACTCAGAAACGAACGGAGGCAAGCACGATGCACATCCCACGAACCGACGTCGTCGGCAGTCTCCTGCGCCCGCCCGAGCTGCTGAGAGCCCGCGACGCTTACGCCGCTGGCACGCTCAGCGCGCCCGAGTTCAAGGCCAGCGAGGATCGCGCCGTCGATTGGGCGGTGGGCCTCCAGGAAGAAGCTGGCCTCGACGTCCTCACCGACGGCGAGATGCGGCGGCTGTCGTTTCAGAGCCAACTGCCCGAGGCCGTCGAAGGCTTTGGCGTGTGGGATATCGACGCCTTCCTGTGGGGCGATTGGTTTGGGGATGAGGCGGTCGGCGACAAGAGCACCCAACGTCCGCGGGAGTTGGGGGTGGTCGGCAAGCTGCGCCGCAAGCGCCATCTGTCGGCGGAGGAGTTCACCTACCTGCGCGGACGCCCCACGCGCGCCGTCAAGAAGGTGACGCTCACCAGCCCCAGCCTATATGCCAACATGTGGTCGCCCCAGCGCTCGCGCGACGCCTATCCCACTCTCGACAGCTTTCTGGCGGACGTGGTGGATATCATGCGCGACGAGGTGGCCGAGTTGGTGCGTCTGGGCGCGACCTATATCCAAATCGACGCGCCGCACTACCCGCTATTGCTCGACGCCAAGACGCGGGCATTTTACGAAGGCCAGGGCTGGAGCCTGGACCAGTGGCTGGGGCAGGGCATCGCCATGGACAATGCCGTCATCGCCGGGTTTCCGGGCGTGACCTTCAGCATGCACCTGTGCCGCGGCAACCAGGGCAGCCGCTGGCTGACCGAGGGGGGCTACGACCTGATCGCCCGGCCGATCTTTCGCGGGGTGCAGGTGCAGCGCCTGCTGCTGGAGTACGACGACGAGCGCTCGGGGTCGTTCGAGCCGCTGGCGGAAGTGCCCGACGATAAGGTGGTGGTGCTGGGTCTGGTCACCACCAAGACGCCGCGCGCGGAGACGGTGGAAGGCCTCACCGCCCGCGTAAGAGAGGCCAGCCGCTACGTGCCCCTGGAGCGGTTGGCCATCAGCCCGCAGTGCGGCTTTGCCACCTCGGTCATTGGCAACGCGATCTCGGTTGAGGCTGAGTGCCGCAAGCTCAAGGTCTTGGCGGACACCGCGCGGGCCGTGTGGGAACACGAGCTAACATGAAAATGGAGCGGGGCGCCTCCCCGCGGAAGGTGATTGTGTTCGCATGACGCGTGAGCGTTCATCCACCCGCGGCCGCGAGGGCCGTCGCGAGCGCGCCGCGCAGCCGGCCGCCACCCCGCCTGTGCG
>CAYUYN010000059.1:0-6886 GCA_964449185.1 uncultured Anaerolineales bacterium
GCGCCGTTCTTAACGGTCAGGTCGGCGCCGCACACCAGGCACTTGGTGGCGGCGGTGCCCACGCGCGTGCCGCAGGTGGGGCACAGGCGTGGGGTGGTGGCGGAAGGGGCAGGTGATTTGGTCATGGGGCATAACGCCAGGCGCTGAACCCCAGGCAGACCGTGGGGATCAGCGCCGGTTGGACGAGAACGGCGACATTATACCACCCGGCTTCAACCGGGCCGGGTGAGACATAATGCGCGGGACTCAAGGCTGTGCGTCCACGGGCTGCACGGTGGGTGCGTCCCCGGTGGGCGCGGCGGCCAGCCGGCCATCCAGCGCCAGGGCCGGGGCGATAATACGCATGGCCTCGATGACGGTGGTGATGTGGTCGGTCAGGTCTACGCCCAGCTCCTGCGCGCCCTGTTCAATCTCAGCGCGGTTGACGGCGGCGGCGAAGGTCTTGACCTTCCATTTGCCTTTGACAGACTTGGCCGTCAGGTCTGCCAGGCTCTTGGAGGGCCGTACCAGCGCGCAGGCCGTGATCAGGCCGGTGAGCTCGTCCACGGCAAACAAGGCGCGTTCCATGCGCGAAGCGCGCGTGACGCCGGTGTGCGGGGCGTGGCTCTGGACGCAGCGGATGATTTCATCCGGCACGCCGTGCGCCTGGAGGATGGGCACACCGGCCTGGGGGTGCTCGTCGAGCGTGGGGTGGATTTCCCAGTCGAAGTCGTGCAGCAGTCCGGCCAGGCCCCAAGGCTCCGGGTCCTCGCCGTACTTGGCGGCGTAGGCGCGCATGGCGGCTTCCACCGACAGCATGTGCCGGATCAGGCCTTCGTTCTTGACGTGTTCGGTGACGATGGCGTACGCGGTGTCTCGGTCCATGGGGAAGGGGTTTGCCTCTAGTAGATGGTGATCGGGTCGCCTAAAATCGGCGTCGGTTGGGCCACGGCCACGTCCCACAGGGCAGCGGCGGTAGCGAAGACTTCGCGCACGTTCCAAAAGGCCAGCGAGCTGTTGCGATACACGCGCCGGTCGGCCGAAACGCCGACGGCCTCCACCCCCAACGCATCGCACAAGAACAGCGCGCGCGGCAAGTGGTAGTCCTGGGTCACCAGCAGCGCCTGTTCCAGCCCAAAGATGGCATGGGCGCGGTAGCAGGTGTCGTAGGTGCTCTGGCCGGCGTAATCCAGCACCAGGGCCGTGTCGGGCACCCCCAGCTCCAGCGCGGCCTGGCGCATGGCGGCCGGCTCATTGTAGTTGACTTCGGGGTTAGCGCCGCTCAGCAGCAGCCGATCTACCTTGCCGGCGTGATATAGCTCGGCGGCGGTGGCGACGCGGTCATACAGCACGGGTGTCACCCGCCCGCTGCGCGTCAGGCCCGCGCCAAAGACGATGGCCACGCGCTCCGGCGGCGCCGTCGCCAGCGAGTAGATACCGGGTTGGTAGCGCACAAAGGTATAGGCGCGCGGCGCGAACAACGCGACGCCGGCCAGGACTGCCAACCCGAGCGTGATTTGCAGGAGTCTTCGCATGCTAGAGCGGGTTCCGCTCGCGTGTACGGCGGGTAGGGGCGTTCAATTGAACGCCCTCGCGGCGGTTTGGCAAAACGTGCCATTCACTCAATGGGAACCCGCTCTAATCCTTCAACAGGCGGGTTGAAAGTAGCATACAAAGATGAGTCTTCTATGAGCAGCGACGAGCCGTTGGCACTGGCCATCAGGGCATTGACCCCAGCCGCTCGGCCACCTTCTGCCGCGACTCGCTAAGCCCCGCCAGCTTGATGCGTTCGCGTTCGATGACGGCCGGCGGGGCCTTGCTGGCAAAGTCCGAGCCAAGCAGCCCCTCGCTCCGCTGGATCTGGCGGTCAAGGTCGGCCAGTTCCTTGGTCAGCCGTTCGCGCTCGGCGCTGAGGTCCACCAGGCCCTCCAGCGGCAGGTAGACCTCCGTCGACCCCACCACCAGGGCAATGGCCTGGCGCGGCTTCTCGGGCACCTGCGCCAGCACGCGGAAGTGCGGCTCGTCCAGGCGGCCGAGGGCCACCAGCAGGTCGCGCTGGCCGCGCAGCCAGTCGGCCTTGTCGCCGGCCACCACCGTCGCCGGGATGCGGCGCTTCTGCTCCACGTTATTCTCGGAGCGCGCATTGCGGACGGCACGCACCAGCTCCTGTACGTGGCCAAAATCGGCCAGGGCGGCCGCGTCCACCGCGCCGGCCTTAGGCCAGCGCGCCACGATCAGCGCCGGTTGTTCGGTGGGCGCGTGCGGCAGGTGCTGCCACACCGCCTCGGTCACGTAGGGCACGTAGGGGTGCAGCAGGCGCAGGGCCTGGTCCAGCACGTGCACCAGCACACCGCGCGTTTGGGCCTTGGCCGTCTCGCTGCTTGCGCCCCCGGAGCGGAGCGGAGCGGGGTCGCTGCCGGCCAGCACCACCTTAGCCGCCTCGATGTACCAATCAGCGTAGTCGCCCCACAAAAAGTCGTAGGCCAGGTTGCCGGCCTGCCCAAACTCGTAGCCGTCGATGAGGCGCGTGACCGCAGCGATAGTCTGGTTGAGGCGCGCGACAATCCAACGGTCAGCTAGCGCGAGCTTGGCATTGTGGCTGGTGTAGGCCAGGAAAGGCCCCTCCAGGTTGGACGTCACAAACCGCGCCATGTTCCAGATCTTGTTGGCAAAGTTGCGGTTCGACTCCACCCGCTGCAGGCTGAGGTTCAGGTCGTTGCCGGGCGTGCCCGCCGTGAGCAGGGTAAAGCGCAGCGCGTCGGTGCCAAAGGTGTCCAACACCTCGCGCGGGTCGATGACATTGCCCAGGGTCTTCGACATCTTGCGGCCCTCGCCATCGCGCACCAGGCCATGCAGGTACACCGTGTGGAAGGGTGGCTGGCCGGTGAACTCCAGCCCGAACATGATCATGCGCGCCACCCAGAAGAACAGGATGTCGTAGCCGGTCTCGAGCACCGCGGTGGGGTAGAAGTACTGCACGTCGGGTGTCTCTGCCGGCCAGCCGAGCGTCGAGAAAGGCCACAGCCCCGACGAGAACCAGGTGTCCAGCACGTCCGGGTCCTGTTCTAGCTTGGTGCTGCCACAGGCGCTGCAGGCCGTTGGGTCGGCGCGGCCAGTGGTCATGTGGCCGTCGGGGCAGTACCACACCGGGATGCGGTGGCCCCACCACAACTGGCGGCTGATGCACCAGTCCTTGATGTTGTCCAGCCAGTTGAAGTACACCTTCTCGAAGTGGCTGGGCACGATGCGGACGCGGCCGTCGCGCACGGCCGCCAGCGCGGCGTCGGCCAGCGGCTGGATGGTCACAAACCACTGGGTGGAGATCATCGGCTCCACGATCTCGCCGCCGCGCTGGGTGCGCGGCACGTTGAGGGTATACGGCTCCGACTTGATGGTCAGCCCGGCTGCCTGCATGTCGCGCCACAGCCGCTCGCGCGCCTCGAAGCGGTCCAGGCCCTGGTAGGGGCCGCCGGCTTCGGTCACCCGCGCCTCGCGGTCGAGCATGGAGATGATCGGCAGCCCATGCCGCGCCCCGATCTCGTAGTCGGTCGGGTCGTGGCCGGGCGTAATCTTGAGCGCGCCGGTGCCAAAGTCGCGCGCCACGGCTTCGTCCGCGATCACCGGGATGCGCCGGTCGAGCATGGGCACCAGCGCCGTGCGGCCGATAAAGGCCTGATAGCGCTCGTCCGCGGGGTGCACGGCCACGGCCGTGTCGCCCAGGATGGTCTCGGGCCGGGTGGTAGCCACCGGGATATAGTCGTCCGAGCCTTCCAGGCGATACTTGAAGAAGAACAGGGTGCCCGGTTCTTCGCTGTACTCCACCTCCAGATCCGACACGGCCGTCTTGAGGCCGGGGCTCCAGTTGATCAAGCGCGGGCCGCGGTAGATGAGACCCTTGTCGTACAGGCGCACAAAGGCCTCGCGCACCGCCACGCTCAGGTCCTCATCCAGGGTAAAGCGTTCGCGCGTCCAGTCGCACGAGGCGCCCAGGCGGCGCAGCTGGTCGTAGATGATCGTGCCGTACTTGCGCTTCCATTCCCAGGTGCGCGCCACAAAGGCCTCGCGGCCCAACTCTTCGCGCGTCACTTCTTCGGTGCGCAGCAGCTCCTTTTCCACCTGGAGCTGGGTGGCAATACCGGCATGGTCCGACCCCGGCACCCACAGGGTGGGCTCGCCGCGCATGCGGTGATAGCGGATCATCAGGTCTTCCAGGGCCACAAACATGGCGTGCCCCAGGTGCAGCTCGCCGGTCACGTTGGGCGGCGGGATGGAAATGACAAACGGCTTGCGGCTGGGGTCGAAGCCAGGCGCCCGCGGGTCATTGGCAGGCTTGAAGTAGCCTTGCTTTTCCCACCACGCGTACAGCTCGCGTTCGGTGGCCTGGAAGTCGTAGGTCTTGGGCAGCGTGGGCTCGGGCATGCAATGCTCCTGCTCTGGCGCCGATAACCGGCGCTGATGGTTGGTCTGGGACTACAGGAACAGCAGCATGATCTTCTTGAGCTCACCGGGGTCGATCGTCCCCGGATTGATGCTGTCGACGTACAACAGCAGGTAAAGCTCCGACACGCCGAATTGATCAATCGGCAAGTCATTGAGCAGGGCGACGTCGCGCTCGAAGACCGCGCCGGCATCGGTCACCGTGGCGCGGCTCCAGCGGTGGTCGTCGGGGCCCAGGTAGTACAGGTAGTGCGTGGCCTGCGGGTCCACAAACAGCACCTGGGATGGGTTCAGGCGCTCCTCGGCCACATCCATGCCGGTGCACAAAGCGGCCAGGCAGTCCTCGGTGAACACAAAGCCCGGCTGGAGCGCGATGAAGTTGCCGTCGTCGGCATTGAGGTTCAGCTTCACCGGCAGCGGCACCGACAGGTTTACGCGCAGGGTAAAGGGCGCCTTGGCCAAGTTCACCTGGCCGGTCTCACCGGAGGCCACCTGGTCGCCCTGGACAAAGTCGACCGTCCAGGTCACCTCGCTCTGGGCTGCGCCGGGCTCTGTAGCCGGCTGCTCGGTGGGTGGGGGGCCCTCAACCTGGGCCGTCGCCGGGAAGGCCTGTGCGCTGGTGGCGGTGGCCGCCGCGGTGGTCGGCGAGCCCTGCCCGCAGGCCGCCGCCAACAGCATGGCGGCCAGGGCCAGGAATAGGCTAGTGTATGTGCGGCGCGACGACAGCGAGTAATTTGGCGGCATGGTGGTCATGATCTCCGTTTCAAGCTCATTAAGATGTGCTCGGCCCGTCGCGTTTCTGATCGCGTTCGGCCTCGGCGCGCGCCAGGGCGGCCTCGACGCCGCTCGCGATTTCCATAAACGCCTGCGTCTCGGCCCGCTCCGCCATCGAGCGCTCTCCATCGGCTTCGTAGCCTGCCATGAGCGGGTGTGTGCGGTCGATGCCGCGCGAAATCGCGGCGGCCAGGGGCAGGCGGCCCAGCACGGGCACGCTCTGCAAGGCTTCGGGCCGCCACTTCTCGGAATGCTGGAAGATTTCGTGGCGGTCGCCGCAGCTTGGGCAGATGAAGTAGCTCATGTTCTCCACCAGCCCCAGCACGCGCGCGCCCGCTTGCTGAAACAGCCGCAGTGAGCGCGACGAGTCCAGCAGCGACAGGCCCTGCGGGGTGGTGACGATCACCACGCCGTCAATGGCCACGCGCTCCACCAGGCCTTGCTGGGGCTGCCCGGCCGACGGCGGCAGATCGATGAGCAGGTAATCCAGCGGCCCCCAGATGACGCTGCGCAGGGTCTCCACCACGATTTGCCCCACGGTCTCGGCCCGCGGGTTGATCAGCTGATCTTCGGCCACGATCAAGCCCATGGACATCACTTGCAGGCCGTAGCGCTCCAGCGGTTCGATGTAGGGGGCGGCATTCAGGCGGCGTGCCACCGGCACAAAGCCGCCGCCGGGTTTGCGGCGGTGGATGCCGAGCATCAGCGGCACGTTGGGCCCAAAGATATCGGCGTCAAAGATGCCCACACGCGCGCCGCGGCTGTGCAGGGCCAGCGCCAGGTTGACCGTGACAGTGGTTTTGCCCACGCCGCCCTTGCCGGAGGCAATGGCCAGCGTATGGTGGATGTTGGGTAGGGCACGATTGGGGACCATGGCGTTTCCGCTCCTGGGTCCGCGCTGCCGCGGGCATGCAAACAAAAACCCTCTCGCCATTGAGGGCGAAAGGGTTTGGGCCGCTTCCGTGGTGCCACCTCAGTTCCCGGTCCCTACGGGTAGGGCCGGGCGCTTGGTTCGCTGTAACGGGCTGTCCCGCGCCGGTCTACAGGGTCTCGGACCCTTCCTCGGCAGACTCGCGAGCGACGTTCGGCGGCGGCTACTGGGGGGGCTTCCAGCCGGGGACCCCCGTCTCTATCAGCGCATACCGCGTACTCATCTCGGTCGACGTCAGTTTGTGATTGAGGAGATTATAGCGGGTGGTCACCAAGAGGTCAACTCTCCCCGTTTTTACTTTTCGTGCACCACGCGCCCGTCGCACACAGTCATGAGCGGCTCCACCTGCCCGATGTTCTCGGGCCTTATGGCCTCAATGTCTTCCGACAGCAGCACCAGGTCTGCCAGGCAGCCAGGCCGCAGCGTCCCTTTCACATTCTCCTGAAACTCCGCGTAGGCGGCGTCACGCGTGTAAGCGGCCAGGGTGTCGGCCAGGGTCTGGCGCTGCTCGGGCTGGCCGGGCGCCCACGGCTGGCGTGTGACGGCCGCACGATTTCGCCTCCGCGCAGCCGGCCGGCGCGCTCGAGGGCTACGCTGTTGGCCCGGGCCGTGTGGGGGTGTGGGAGTGTGGGGGTGTAAGTGTTGTAGCTTATGGGCATTTCGGCTCGTAGGCAAGCGCCGCAGCAAAAGTCTGTCGTCCGTCGTCGCTTGTCTGTCGTCCGTCGTCGCTTCTCTTTGACATCCCCTCGTGCAAGCGGGTACAAT